>JAIRRO010000035.1 GCA_031255955.1 Oscillospiraceae bacterium | reverse complement strand
GATTTGAGGGTAATCATACTCAAAGTCCCAGCGCCTCGCAAATGACCTTTGTGGTTTCCGCGATGCCGTTTCGGTTGTCCACCATCCGGAGCTTCCCGCGCGCGGCGTAGAAATCCTTTAGTGGTTCCGTTTCGGCGTGATAGACCCTCAGGCGGTTTTTCACCGTTTCCGGCTCATCGTCGCGCCTTATGGTCAGCGCGTGTCCGCATTTGCCGCATATGCCGTCCTTTTCCGGCGGTTCGTACACTGTGTGATACGTTGCCCCGCATTCGGGGCAGATCCGGCGACCTGACATCCGACTGATAATTTCCTCGTCGGAAATTTCGATGGAGAGCGCCGTTTCAACCTCGACGCCTCCTGCTTCAAGAGCCTCCGCCTGCGCTATTGTCCGCGGCATACCGTCCAGAATATATCCGTTTTTGCAGTCCGGCTCCGCCATTCGCTCGCGCATTATCCCGATTATCACCTCATCGGGAACAAGCTCTCCCGCGTCCATATACGCCTTGGCGCGCAGTCCGACGGGCGTTTCGTTTTTGACGGCTGCCCGCAGAATATTCCCCGTCGATATCATCGGAGCCCCGAGCTTTTCGGAGAGAATTTGCGCCTGCGTTCCTTTTCCGGCGCCCGGTGCGCCGAGTAAAACAAGCTTCATAAACCGTCCTCCCGCTTATTCAAGGAAGCCCTTGTAGTGACGCATTAGCATCTGCGCCTCAAGCTGCTTCATCGTCTCCAGCGCAACCGATATGACGATTATTACGCTTGTACCGCCCAGCGAGATGCCGGAGGCAGCCGCCGCGGGGGAGAAGTGGCTTATCATTATCGGCGCGATCGCGATAATCGCGAGGTAGATGGCGCCGAACAGGGTGATCTTTGTAAGCACCTTTTGTATGAATTCTGAGGTCGGTCTGCCGGGACGTATGCCCGGAATCATTCCGGCGTTCTTCTTCAGATTGTTCGCTATTTCGATGGGGTTGAATTGAATCGTCGAATAGAAATATGAGAAGAACACAATCAGCAGGAAATACACCGCCATATACAGCCAGCTCGTGTTGCCGAAGGTTTTGTTGATAAACGTTGAGCTCGCCCAGCGCGGCACGAACGCCGCAATCGTCGCGGGGATGGACGCTATGGACTGCGCGAAGATGATGGGCAGCACGCCCGCCATATTCACCTTCATCGGCAGGTGCGTCGCCTGTCCGCCGTACATCTTGCGTCCGACAACGCGCTTGGAGTATTGAATCGGTATTCGTCGCTCGGAATTCGTGACTATTACAATCAGCACCATAATGGCAAGCGCGCCGATTAACATAAGCGCATACAGCCACCAATTCCCCGGAGCCGCTATGACGCCCTGCACCATTCCGGCGACGGACGTCGGAAAGCGCGACACTATGCTGACGAACAGGATTATCGATATGCCGTTGCCAATGCCGAATTCCGTGATTTGCTCGCCCATCCACATAAGCAGCGTGGAGCCGGCAACAAAGCTGCCGATTATGACCGCCGCGGGGAGAAAGCCCGTCGCGCCCGGTTTTAGGAAGCTTGCGCCGCCCATACCGCTTGATATGAGGACATAATAGCCGTAGCCCTGCAGTACGCCTATCGCCACGGCGGAGTACCGCGTGACGCGCTCCATCGTTTTTTTGCCTTCCTCGCCGCCTTCCTTTTGTATGCGCTCAAGCGCGGGGATGGCTATCGTCAGAAGTTGAATTATAATGGAGGCGTTGATGTACGGCTGAATCGACAGCGCGAATATCGACGCGCGCTCCAGCGCGGAGCCGGACATCGTGTTCATCAGTCCGAGTATCGTTCCGCTGTTGCTGTTAAAATAGCTCTTTAGCAAATCCGTGTCGATATATGGCACGACAACAGCGTTGCCCAACCGGTACAGCAGCACGATGAACATCATAAAAATCAGCTTTTTCCTGATGTCCTCGACCTTCCAAGCGTTACGCAGGGTCGCAAGCACTTATACCACCTCAGCCTTTCCGCCGGCAGCCTCGATTTTCGCCTTTGCCGACTCTGAAAACGCCGACGCCCGGACGGTAAGCTTCTTTTTAAGCTCTCCGCTGCCGAGAATCTTTACGCCCCAGCGGCATTTTGTCAGCAGCCCTGCCGCCAGCAACTCCTCCGCGCCGACGGTTGCGCCGTCCTCAAGCTTGTCGAGGTCGCGGACATTTATCGCTTCAAGCGGCTTTGCGAAGATATTGTTGAAGCCGCGCTTTGGCACGCGCCTCGCGAGCGGCATCTGTCCGCCCTCAAAGCCGACGCGCACACCGCCGCCGCTTCTCGCCTTTTGTCCCTTGTGCCCGCGTCCGCCGGTCTTGCCGTTGCCGGTTCCGATGCCTCTGCCGCGGCGCTTTGTCACGTGCGTAGAGCCGGGTGCGGGAGATAGCTCATGTATCTGCATATTGGTCGTCCCTCCTTGCCTGTTGTTCAGGCGGATTATTCTTCCGATACGGCGACAAGGTATTTGATTTGCTTTATCTTGCCGCGCGTTTGCGCGTTGTCCGGCTGAACAGTCTCCGCGCCGATCTTGCGAAGTCCGAGCGACTCCGCCGTGGCTTTGTGCTTTGAAAGCCTGCCGTTCAGACTTTTAATCAGCTTGATTTTCAGGTTCGGCATTTTGGCGAGTCCTCCTTACGCGAGTTTTTGTGTATGACAGTATTTCTTCTACGGTTTTGCCCCGTGTCTGCGCCACCTGTGCCGCGTCGCGCAGTGAGCGCAGCCCGACCATCGTAGCCGCGATGACGTTCTGCGGATTGCCGGAGCGCAGACGCTTTGTGCGGATATCGGAGATGCCCGCGGCTTCCATTACAGCGCGCACAGCGCCGCCTGCGATAACGCCGGTTCCGGGCGGGGCGGGCTTTAATATCACCCTGCCCGCGCCGAACACTCCCGTAACCTCATGCGGGATTGTCGAGCCGCTGAGCGTAATTTGAACAAGCTTCTTCCGCGCGTCCTCAAAGCCCTTGCGGATTGCCTCTGAGGCCTCCTGAGCCTTGCCGAGTCCGTATCCGACGCGCCCTTTTCCGTCGCCCACCACGCAAAGCGCCGCGAACGTGAACGTTCTGCCGCCCTTGTGGGTTTTGGCAACGCGGTTGAGAGAAACCATCTTTTCTATAAACTCTTGATTCGCTTCCTCGCGGTCGCGCCGGTTGTCGCCGCGTCTGCCGCCGCTGTTTCCGTCATTGTAAGCCATTTTGTGTTTCCTCCCCTCCGTTAAAATTCAAGTCCGCCCTCGCGGGCGCCTTCCGCGAGCTCGCGCACGCGACCGTGATACAGATAGCCGCCGCGGTCGAAAACCACGGCTGTGACGCCCTTTGCCTTTGCCTTTTCGGCAATCGCAAGACCCACCCGGCGCGCGCCGGCGCAGTTACTGCCGGAGCCGTCAAAGCCCTTTTCAACGCTGGACGCGGATGCGAGCGTAACGCCTGCCGTGTCATCGATAATCTGGGCATAGATGTTGCTTCCGCTGCGGTAGACGTTGAGACGCGGACGCTCCGGGATACCCGCGAGCCGTCCCCTGACCCTCTTGTGCCGCTTCAAACGCCGCGCGTTTGTGTCGGATTTTCTAATCATTTTCAGCTCGCCTCCTTATTTCGTACTGGTCTTGCCTTCTTTACGGCGTATGACCTCGTCTGCGTACTTGATGCCCTTGCCGAGATACGGCTCGGGCGGTCTTTTTTTCCTGATGTCGGCTGCGAACTGTCCGACTGCCTGCTTGTCTATCCCGCCGATGATTATCTTGTTCGGCGCGGGGACGTCAATTGTAATCCCGTCGGATTCCTCAACTATCACCTGATGCGAGTATCCGAGGTTCATTACCAGCTTGCGTCCGTCCTTCGCCGCCCTGTAGCCGACGCCGTTTATCTCCAGCTCTTTCTTAAAGCCGTCCGTCACGCCTATCACCATATTGGCGATAAGCGAACGTGATAAGCCGTGCATCGCGCGGTGATACGGCAGATCCGAGGAACGCGTCACGTTCACAACGGCGCCGTCTATCGAAACCGTAACCTCCGGACGAACAGCGCGGGAAAGCTCGCCCTTGGGTCCTTTAACGGTTATCAGATTGCCCGCTCCCACAGTAACCGTAACTCCGGTGGGGATATCTATCGGGGTTTTTCCTATTCTCGACATTATATAGCCCCCCTTACCACACGAACGCGAGGACCTCGCCGCCGATGTTGGCGGCTCTTGCCCTTTTGTCCGTCATCACGCCTTGAGACGTGGAGATGATTGCGATGCCGAGTCCGCGCAGAACCCGCGGCAGCTCAGTGGCGCCCGCGTATACGCGCAGTCCGGGCTTTGACACGCGCCGCAGTCCGGCTATGGCGCGCGCGCTGCCGTTGTATTTCAGCGACGCTCTGATGACGCCCTGCGCCCCGTCGTTGATAATCTGATAGCTTTTGATGTAGCCCTCTTGATAAAGAATCTCGGCTATTGCCTTTTTCATATTCGACGCCGGTATGTCCACCGTCGCGTGCTTTGCCTTACCCGCGTTGCGTATGCGCGTCAGCATATCGGCAATGGGATCGGTAACTTGCATTTGGATTCCTCCTTCTATGGTACAGACAAAGGTGTCTGCTCACTTTCCGCGGTGGTTTACCACGACGCCTTGCGCACTCCCGGAATTTGCCCCTTATAGGCAAGGTTGCGGAAGCATATCCTGCACACCCCGTAATCCCGCAGGTACGCGTGCGGTCTGCCGCATATCTTGCAGCGGTTGTAGGCTCGCGTTGAGAACTTGGCTTCCCGCCTTTGCTTTAACACCATTGACTTCTTTGCCATTTCGCTTCCCCCTTATGCCGTGATGAACGGCGCGCCCAGCCCGGACAGCAGCTCGCGGGCTTCCTCGTCCGTTTTCGCCGTCGTGCAGATGATGACGTCCATTCCGCGCACCTTTTCAATTTTGTCGTAGTCTATTTCCGGGAAAATAAGCTGTTCCTTGATGCCGAGCGCGTAGTTGCCGCGTCCGTCAAAGGAGTTCGCGGAGATTCCGCGGAAGTCGCGCACACGGGGCAGCGCGACGTTAAACAGCCTGTCGAGGAACTCCCACATACGCTCACTGCGAAGCGTGACCTTCACGCCGACCGCCATACCCTCGCGCAGCTTAAAATTGGCGACCGATTTGCGCGCCTTTGTGACAACAGCCTTTTGACCCGTAATCTGCGTGATGTCACGCACGACGGCGTCTATCGCCTTGGCGTTGTCCCGGGCGTCGCCGCAGCCGACGTTCACGACAATTTTGTCGAGCCGCGGCAGCTGCATTACGTTCTTATAGCCGAACTTTTTCATAAGCGCGGGGGCGACGTCGCCTTTGTATTTCGCCTTTAGTCTTGACACTTGTTAACGTCCTCCCTCTCTTATATTTCCGCGCCGCATTTTTTGCACACGCGCGTTTTTGAGCCGTCATCCTTGATTTTATGCGCCACTCGCGTCGGCTTTTCGCACTTGGGGCAAAGGCGCATAACCTTGGATGCGTAAATGGGCGTTTCCTTCTTGATGATTCCGCCCTCTTCGCCTTGCTTGCGGGGCTTTTGATGCCGCTTGGCGACGTTTACGCCTTCGATTAAGAGCTTCCCCGCCTTCGGATCGGCTGAGATGACCTTGCCCTGTCTGCCCTTGTCGCGACCTGACAACACAACAACCGTGTCGTTCGTTCTGATGTTCATTCGTCCGCCTCCTATATGACTTCCGGAGCCAGCGAGAGGATTTTCATATAATCCTTGTCGCGTAGCTCGCGCGCCACGGGTCCGAATATGCGCGTCCCGCGCGGGTTTTTATCCTCGCGGATAATCACGGCGGCATTCTCATCGAAACGGACGTAGGTTCCGTCCGCGCGGTGAACACCCCTGGCTGAGCGCACTATAACGGCTCTTACAACCTCGCCCTTTTTGACGGTTCCGCCCGGCGCGGCTTTCCTGACGGACGCCACTATGACGTCGCCGATGTTGCCGTACTTGCGCTTAGAGCCGCCGAGGACGCGAATGCACTTGATTTCCTTCGCGCCGGTGTTGTCGGCGACCTTGAGGCGCGATTCCTGTTGTATCATTTTATAGCCTCCCTACTTCGCTTTCTCGACAATCTCGACGAGCCGCCAGCGCTTATCCCGTGACAGCGGTCGCGTCTCCATAACGCGGACGCGGTCACCGATTCCGCAGGTGTTTTCCTCGTCGTGCGCCTTGAGTCTGTACGTTCTTTTGATTATCTTCTTGTACAGGGGGTGCGCCACGCGATCCTCCACCGCTACGACTATCGTCTTGTCCATTTTGTCGGAGACGACCTTGCCCACGCGCGTCTTGCGCGACGATGTTCTGACATCACTCATTATTGGCTTCCTCCCTTACAGTCCGAGCTGCCGCTGACGGATAACTGTTTTTACCCGCGCGATGTCGCGTCTTACCTGCGCTATCCTCACGGGGTTGTCAAGCTGATTCGTCGCGTGCTGCATCCGCAGGAAAAATAAATCCTTTTTAAGATCCGTCAGCTTTTCCTCTAATGCTTTTTCGTCCAATTTAATAACTTCCGCAGCCTTCATCTTATTCACCGCCTGTCAATGCGTCTTCGCGCGTCACAAACTTGATCTTGCAGGGCAGCTTATGCCCCGCGAGCCTGATCGCTTCGCGCGCGACCTCTTCCGTGACGCCGGCAATCTCGAAGAGAACCCTGCCCGGCTTCACAACCGATACCCAGTATTCCGGCGAGCCTTTTCCGGAGCCCATACGGGTTTCGGCGGGCTTCTTTGTCACCGGCTTGTCGGGGAAAATCTTAATCCAGACCTTGCCGCCGCGCTTTGTATAGCGTGTCATCGCGATACGCGCCGCCTCAATCTGATTGGAGGTTATCCAGCACGGCTCTGTCGATATCATGCCGTATTCCCCGTACACAACCTTGTTTCCGCGCGTCGCTATGCCCTTCATACGTCCGCGCTGCACCTTGCGGTGCTTCACTCTTTTCGGTAATAACATCAGTCAGATCCTCCTCCGGAAGTCCGTTCGGACTGCGCTTCGTTCGTCGGCGCGGGCGCTCTTCCTGAGCCTTGTTGCCCCTGTCTGTTGCCCTGATAGCCACCCGAGCGATTGCCTCCGCCGCCGCCTTGATAGCCGCCACCGCCTGAACGGTTTCCGCCACCCTGATAGCCGCCGCCGGTGCGATTTCCGCCGCCCTGGTAGCCGCCCGAGCGGTTGCCTCCGCCTTGATACCCGCCTGTGCGGTTCCCGCCGCCCTGATAGCCGCCGGAGCGATTGCCTCCGCCTCTGTTGTCGCGGCGCTCACGCGGGGGTCTGGTGAGATCCATTGTCCGCGGCGTCGTGCGGAGCGTCTGGGACAATATCTCGCCGTTGTAAATCCATACCTTTACGCCGATGCGTCCGTATGTTTTCGACGCTTCTGTCTCCGCAAAACCGTATTCGATGTCCGCGCGGAGCGTTTGAAGCGGGATGGTGCCTTCGTGATATGTTTCGCTGCGCGCTATTTCCGCGCCGCCGAGACGCCCGGAAACCATAACCTTGATACCGCGCACGCCGAGCCTCATAGCTCTGCCCATCGCGTTTTTCATAGCGCGGCGGTGACTGATGCGCTTTTCAAGTCTCTGTGCGATGTTTTCCGCGACAAGCTGCGCGTTGGCGTCCGGATTCTTGACCTCTACGATTGAGATGGTAACCGGCTTGCCGAAGCGCTTTTCCACGTCCGCGCGCAGACGCTCGATTTCTGTGCCGCCCTTGCCGATTATCACGCCGGGACGCGAGCAGTGGATGAAAATCCTGATTTTCGCGCTGTCGCGTTCGATTTCTATCTTCGGGATACCGGCGGAAAACAGCAGCTTTTTCAAATACTCACGTATTTTGTAGTCCTCGACCACAAGCTCTCCGACCTTATCCGCGCGAGCATACCAGCGGGAATCCCAGTCTTTAATGACGCCTACGCGAAAACCGTGCGGATGAACCTTCTGACCCATTTTGGAATTCCCCCCTTACTCTTTCTCCGCCACAACGACGGTGATGTGAGACGTTCTTTTATTGATTCTGGCGCCTCGCCCCTGTGCCCTCGGCATCATGCGCTTCAGTATCGGACCGGGGTTTGCGCAGGTCGCCGAGACATACAGCCTTTCGGGGTCCATATTGTGGTTGTTCTCCGCGTTTGCAACGGCGCTTTTCAAGAGCTTTAACATAAGCGCGCTTGCCGCCTTGGGCGTCGCGCCGAGAATCGCCGCCGCCGTTCCCGTGTCCTTGCCGCGAATTAAGTCGCAAACGATTTTTACCTTGCGCGGGGCAATCCGCGCGTATTTGAGATGCGCTTTAGCTTCCATAGTCTCACCCTACCTCGTTGTCTTGCCGCCCGCGTGACCGCGGAACGTGCGCGTCGGAGCGAACTCGCCGAGCTTATGCCCGACCATATCCTCTGTAATATACACCGGCACGTGACGCCGCCCGTCGTGAACGGCTATCGTGTGCCCCACAAAGCTCGGGAACACGGTTGAGGCGCGTGACCACGTTTTAAGCACCTTTTTTTCTCCCGTCGCGTTCATCGCGTCCACGCGCTTTAACAGCTCCGGAGCGGCGAACGGTCCTTTTTTAACGCTTCTGCTCATAAATTATTCTCCCCTCTGTTACTTCGAGCCGCGGCGTCTGACGATGAATTTGCTTGTGGGATTCTTCGCCTTGCGCGTCTTGTAGCCGAGCGTCGGCTTGCCCCACGGTGTTACGGGTCCCGGACGCCCTATCGGGCTTTTGCCCTCGCCGCCGCCGTGCGGGTGGTCGTTTGGATTCATAACGGAGCCGCGAACCGTCGGGCGGATGCCCATATGCCGCTTTCTGCCCGCCTTGCCGATCGAGATGTTGGAGTGATCGACGTTCCCGACCTGACCGATTGTAGCCTTACATTCCATACGGATAAGCCTGTATTCCCCGGAGGGCAGACGAAGCTGCGCAAGCGCGCCCTCTTTTGCCATAAGCTGTGCCGATGTTCCAGCCCCGCGCACAAGCTGACCGCCGTTTCCGGGATACAGCTCTATGTTGTGGATGACCGTACCGACGGGAATCGCCGAAATCGGCAGCGCGTTGCCGGGCTTGATATCCGCCTGCACGGAGGATATTACGGCATCGCCCTTTTTGAGTCCCGCTGGGGCAAGGATATACCGCTTCTCGCCGTCCGCATAGCCGATTAAGGCGATGAACGCGGAGCGGTTGGGGTCATACTCCAGCCTCAGGACGGTACCGGGGACGTCAACCTTATCGCGCTTGAAATCGATGATGCGATATTTCCGTCTGTTGCCGCCGCCCTTGTGGCGAACGGTGATTCTGCCGTAGCTGTTGCGTCCCGAGTGTTTTTTTAGAGCCTGCGTGAGGCTTCTTTCCGGTTTTGCCCTTTTGTCTACGCCGTCGAAGCCGGAGACTGACATATGTCTCCTCGACGGAGTGGTGGGCTTAAAGTTCTTTACGGACATTCTTCTGTAATCCCCCTTATACCATTCCCTCGAAGAACTCTATGGTCTTCGACTCCGGAGTAAGCCGCACAACGGCTTTCTTCCAGCTTTTGCGCGGTCCCTCGGGATAGCGCCCGCTGCGTTTGACCTTACCCTTCATATTGAGGGTGGTGACCCGGCGCACTGTGACGCCGAAAATTTCCTCGATCGCCTTTTTGATTTCGATCTTGTTCGCCGACGGCAGAACCTCAAAGGCGTACTTGGGAATATCGAGGGCTTCCATCGACTGCTCCGTGATAAGCGGACGCAGGATAATGTCGTATGGCGTTTTATTCATGCGTACACCTCCTCAATAACCGCGACGGCAGCTTTATCCACGATGAATGCCCCGCCGTTTACGATTTCGTATGTCGAAAGTATGGCGGCTATCGTGGTGGTAACGCCCGGTATGTTCCGCGCGGATTTAACAACCGTTTCAGTCACCTCCGGCGTAACGACAAGCGCCTTGCCTGTAACGCCGAGCTTTGTCAGGAAGTCCTTGAACGCCTTTGTCTTGATGCCGTCCGGCTTTAATCCGTCGATGACGAACACCTGATTGTCGATAACCTTTTGCGAGAGCGCGGATTTCAGCGCGAGGCGACGCAGCTTCTTATTTATCGTGTAGCTGTAGTCCCTCGGCTTCGGCGCGAACGCGACGCCGCCGTGCGTGAACTGCGGCGAGCGCGTGGAGCCCTGGCGCGCCCTGCCCGTACCCTTCTGGCGATAAGGCTTTATGCCGCCGCCGGAAACCTCCGCGCGCGTCAGCGCGGACTGCGTACCCTGCCGACGGTTGGCGAGATGGTTTTTAACCGCCTCGTGCATCGCCGTGCCGTTGGGCGTAACGCCGAAAACGGAGTCGGAGAGCGAGGTCTCGCCCGTAACGTCGCCCGACATATTGTATAGCTTTACTGTAGGCATTGGTTCTCTCTCCTCTCCTTACGTGTTTTTAACTGTGTTTTTGATATACACAACGGAACCGCGCGCGCCGGGAACCGCGCCGCGAATGGCGATCAGGTTCAGCTCCTTGTCCACCTTGACAACCTCAAGGTTTTGAACCGTGACCTGCTCCGCGCCCATATGTCCCGCGCCAATCTTGCCCTTGAAGATTCTTGAAGGGTCAGTGCCCGAGCCCATAGAACCCGCGTGGCGGTGAACGGGACCGCCGCCGTGTGTTGTCGGCGTCCTGCGTGCTCCGAAGCGTTTGACCACGCCCGCGAAACCCTTACCGCGGCTTGTGCCGGTGACGTCCACCTTGTCGCCCTCCGCGAAAACGTCCACCGTAATTTCGTCGCCCGCGTTCATCTCGTCCGCACTGTCGAGCTTAAACTCTTTAAGGTGCTTCTTCGGAGCCACGCCCGCCTTTTTCAGGTGACCGCCCTCCGGCTTGGTGAGCCGCGTTTCCTTGACCTCTCCGAAGCCGAGCTGCACCGCGCTGTAGCCGTCCTTCTCCGGAATTTTCTTTTGCGTGACTACGCATGGTCCCGCCTCTATGACGGTGACAGGTACGGCTCTGCCGAGCTCGTCGAAGATCCGCGTCATTCCTGCCTTTCTGCCGATGATGGCTTTTACCATCGGGAATTCCTCCTGTATAGTTAGGTTATTGGTTGACGCTTCCGCCAACTTGACCGCCGGGGACAGCTTGCGCCGCCGCCCGCGCCTGTTTACAGCTTGATTTCGATTTCGACGCCCGCCGGAAGCTCCAGCGACATAAGCGCCTCGACTGTTCTCTGCGTCGGGTTCTTTATGTCAATTAGCCTCTTGTGGGTCAGCCGCTCAAACTGCTCACGGCTGTCCTTGTATTTGTGTACCGCGCGGAGAATCGTGATGATCTCTTTACGGGTTGGCAGAGGGATGGGACCCGAAACCCTTGCGCCTGTGCGCGTTGAGGTTTCAACGATTTTCCCTGCCGCCTGATCGATAAGCTGGTGGTCATATGCCTTCAGTCTTATCCGAATCATTTTTCCGCTTGCCGCCATTGTCTTTGTACCCTCCCGAATTTATTGCCGGATTTTGCTCTATCCCGTGGAATTTCGCTTGTGTCCGCTTTTGCGATTCGGGCAGGAATTTCTGTACGCGCCGCCGTGCGTATCATTCGCGCTTTGTTAAACAAGCCGGCAAAGCCAACCGCAACTCAAGGCTTATTCCGGCATTTAACACGCGCGCGATATACGTTTTCACACATACGTCGTCGTAGCGTTTTCAAAGCCGCCCGATTTCAGAAAGTCCGACGCCGCAGCGCCGCCCCTCCCGGACTTCTCCCCGAAAGTTACCGGACATATATCATCCTCTGACGACACAGCCCGCAATCTCCCGGTTCATCGCGTTGCCCCGCCTGCCGAAGCCGCCACGCGGAGCGCCTGAACGGCGCACCCAAGACAAGCCCCAAAAAGAGAGACTTAGGGAGTATATCAGCGTTTGGACACGTTGTCAACAAAAATTTTTCAAAATTCGAAAAAAATTTTTCGGGCGGCGTTTTGCCCTGCTGCCGCGCCCTATTTATCCGCGCCCAGCAGCGCGGCAAGCTCCGGGACATCGCGCGCTATCCAATCGGCGCCGGCTTCGATCATCTCCGCTTCGTCGCCGTAGCCATAGAGGACGCCGATGCTTCGTATGTTATTCGCCTTCGCCCCGAGAATGTCGTGCCTCCGGTCGCCCACCATGACGGCGTTGTCGGGCGCGATGCCGTGTACGCTGTCGAGGATGTGGCGGATGATGTCCGCTTTTTCGCCGCGCGAGCCGTCGAGCGTGTCGCCGCAGACGAACGAGAAGTATCCGGCAAGGCCGAAGTGTTCCAGTATCTTTTGCGCGTAGACCTCCGCTTTTGACGTGGCGAGAATCAGACGCCGGCCGTCGTCGGCGAGCCGCTTCAAGAGCGCCGGGATGCCCGGATACACCGCGTTTTCGAATATTCCGTGCTCGGCGAAATATTCGCGGTACTTGCCTATCGCCTGTTCCGTCTGCTCGGCTGTGAAGCCGTAAAATTCTACAAACGACCGTCTCAGCGGCGGCCCGATGAATTTAACCAGCTCATGTGTGTCCGCGCGGAT
>JAIRRO010000126.1 GCA_031255955.1 Oscillospiraceae bacterium | reverse complement strand
TTGTCTCCAGCGCTTCCAAGCCGCCCTGCGGCAGCGAAAACGGGTTGTGCATAAATTCAATCTTCCGGGCTTCCTCGTCGTATTCGTACATCGGGAAATCCACGATACAGCAGAATTCGAACGCGTTCTTGTCGATTATTTCGAGCGTCTCGCCCAGCCATGTGCGAATTTCTCCGGCGTATTTATTCACGGCGGGCAGCGCGTCAGAGATGAAGAACAGCGCCGAGCCGTCCGTTATGCCGAGGCTGCTCACGAGATACGCCTTTTGCTCTGCCGTCAGGAATTTTTCGATGGGGCCTTTGAACTCGCCGCCCGCATATGTCAGGTAGCCAAGCCCCTTCATACCTATCGACAGCGCGAATTTCAGCGACGCGTCAAAGAAGCTGCGCGGGCGCCCCGAGCAGTTTGCCAGTATGCCGCGCACGGGCTTGCCCTTGAAAGCGGGGAACTCGACGTCGGCAAAGAAGTCCGTCAGGTCGGCTATCTCCAGCGGGTTGCGCAGGTCGGGCTTGTCGGTGCCGTATTTAAGTATGGACTCTCTGTATGGTATCCGGCGAAACGGGGCGGCGGTTATGCGCTTATCCGTAAATTTCTCAAACGTGCCGCGCAGCACAGTCTCCGTGACCTCAAAAATGTCATCCTGCGTCGCGAACGCCATTTCGAAGTCAAGCTGATAAAACTCGCCCGGCGTGCGGTCCCCGCGCGCGTCCTCGTCGCGGAAGCAGGGGGCAATTTGGAAGTATTTGTCGAAACCCGCGATCATCAAAAGCTGCTTGAACTGCTGCGGGGCTTGCGGCAGCGCGTAGAACTTGCCGGGATGCTTGCGCGAGGGGACGAGGAAGTCGCGCGCGCCCTCCGGCGACGACGCGGTCAAAATGGGCGTCTGCATATCAAGAAAGCCTAGCGCCTCCATCTCGCGGCGCAGATGACTGATAATCCGCGAGCGCAGAATTATGTTGTCGTGAAGCTCGGGGTTGCGCAGGTCAAGATAGCGGTAACGCAACCGCGTTTCCTCACGCGTTTCGCGCGATTCGTCTATCTCAAACGGCAGCATATTCCGGCACCGCCCCAACAGCTGCAGTTGATCGGCAAACAGCTCAATTGCCCCCGTTGCCAGCTTGGGATTGATTGCGCCCTCTCCGCGGGAGCGCACAAGCCCCGAAACGGATACGGCAGCCTCACGCGTGACGCCGCGCAGCATACCGTCGTCATGCAGGACAATTTGAGTGACGCCCGTTTCGTCCCGCAGATCGATGAACATTACCCCGCCATGGTCGCGGATTGTTTTAACCCAGCCGGAAAGGCGCGCCGTGCTTCCGATGTCGCCCTCTCTCAGCTCTCCGCACATATGTGTTCTGAACATTAAAAAACCTCCGTAATTTACAGCGCTTTACTGTACCATATACTTCGGCGCGTGTCAACAGCAACGCGGCAAAATATCATAAAATTCGCGCGGGGCATATCGCCAAGAGCCTTCGCCGCGGCGATTATCAGCCTACGCCGCGCTCGTAATAAAACAAATATTGCTGCGCCGCTCCGGCGTATGGAGAAAATCGCGCGGGGTCAATAGCCTCTCCATAGTGGCGCTGCATCGCCTTTTTCATCCACGTATCAACGGGGAAGCAGTCCAGCTTGTGCAGTCCGAAAAGCGCGGTGCAGGACGCAACTTTTTCCCCGACGCCCGGCAGCTTTTTCAGCTCCGCGACGGCAGCGCGCGCGTCCAGCTTCAAAAGCGCCTCAGGATGTATGGCTCCGCCCGCCGCGGCGCGCGCCGCTTCAATTATGTATGGAGCGCGATAACCGGCGCGCAGGGGAGACAGCTCACTTTCCGTAAGTCCCGCCACGCGCTCCGCCGTCGGAAAAGTAAACGCGCCGGGGGAGGTCTCTTCTCCGAATAGCGAGCAGAGCGTTTCAACGATTTTTTTTATGCGGGGGATGTTGTTGCACTGCGAGATGATAAAGCTGGCAAGCGCCTCCCAGAATTCCTGACGCAAAATCCGTATTCCAATGCCGTATTCCGCGGCGCGGCGCATATGCTCATCAATTGAGACGTGGCGGCGAACCTCCGCGTAATCAAGCTCCAGATCAAAATAATCACGCCACAGGGGAATATCCGCCTCCGGCGCGTCGATAACGACGCTGCCGCCGCTCTCCGTCAGGCGCGCGCGCCGCCCGAGGGCAACGCCCTCATAAATTATTGCGTCGGGGATTATTTCGTCGGGATTTTCCGTCGCGACGCGGTTCCAGCGAAAGCATTGCCCGCATTCAAATGTCGCCGTAAGCGAAAGCTCTGACGCCGACGCGAGCGTTATTCCCGCGGCGGAGCTGCCGTGCAGGCGCATATCCGTACCCCCTGTGAATAAAATTTTTCTTCGTAATCTGTCATAACAGCCCGCATTTCACCGAGCCGGGTATCCGCGGGGCTTATGGTATCGTCATCGTCGCCACCGGCTCTGTGCAGGTCGCGCGTAACAACGCCCGTGGTGAAGCCGAGGGCATCAAAGCGCTCGAGTGAGAAATCAAAAAGCTCTGTGTTGTCCGTCTTGAAGCGAATTTCCCCGTTGGGGGAAAGCGCGTTTTTATACAGCGCGAGATAGCCGTCGGAGGTAAGCCGTCGCTTCGCGCGCTTTTTGCCCTGCCACGGGTCGCAAAAGTTGATATAGATCACAGAAAGCTCACGCGGGGCGAACACGGTAGGCAGACACGCCACATCGTCGATTATAAACCGGACATTGCGCAGTCCCGCGTCCCGCGCGCGCTCGGCGGCAACAACAGCCGCGTCGGCGACGCGCTCGATACCGATGAACAGTACGCGCGGATTCGCCCGCGCCGTCTCGCTCAAAAACCGTCCCTTTCCGCAGCCAAGCTCGGCGCGCAGCTCGTTGCAGTCCGAAAAAACCTCCAGCCACGCGCCGCAATGGGCGTCAGCGGCGGGGATGATATACTCCGAGCAATTAGCCAGTCTCGGCATCAGATTGGGTTTTCGGCGCATCCGCAAAATAAAGCGCTCCTTTCCGCGCCGTATTATATCGCCGCGCCGAAAATATTGCAAGGAAAAAGCAAGGAAATTGCAAGTAAAAAATTATTGCAATAGAAAGCTATTTAATAACTGCCAATAGCTCGCCGGCTTTCACCGTCTGCCCCGTTTCGACGAGTACGCGCTCCACCGTCCCCGCCATGCGCGCGGCGATGTTAATCTCCATTTTCATTGCCTCTACAACGGCAAGCACTTGATTTTCCTCCACGACGTCGCCCGGCGCGACTGCGAGCTTTGCAATCATTCCGGGGATTGACGCCCCGACGTGGCTCTTATCCTCCGGGTCAGCCAGCGTCACGTGCTTCACGGAGTCAGCCAGCGCCGGATCGGGTACGCTCACTTCGCGCCGCATACCGTTCAGCTCAAAGTTCACCGTCCGCATACCGTTTTCGTCCGTGTCGCCCAGCCCGATGTATTTGATTACAAGCGTCTTTCCGTCGTCAATGTCTATTTTCGTCGTCTCGCCGACGTCTAAGCCGCCGAAGAACACGTGACTCGCGAGTCCCGCGATATAGCCGTATTCCGAGACATGCTCGCAGTATTCCTGCACAACCTTGGGATAAATGCACCACGATATGACGTCGCGCTCTGTCGGGTTCGGCAGGAATTTTTTTAAATCCTCGCGAATTTCGTCAAAGCTTGCGGGGGGCAGCAGTTCTCCCGGTCGACAGGTTATGGGCTGCTCGCCTTTTAGCACAACGCGCTGAAGCTCCGGCGGGAAGCCCCACGTCGGCTGACCCATCATCCCCTTGAAATACGTGACCACGGAATCGGGGAAGGTAAGCGCCTCGCCGCGTTCTATGATGTTTTCCGGCGTCAGCTTGTTTTGAACCATAAATATCGCCAGATCCCCGACCATCTTGGAGGACGGCGTGACCTTTACAAGGTCCCCCAGCATATCGTTAACGGTTTTATACATCTCCTTAACCTCTTCAAAGCGGTCGCCGAGTCCGAGGGATACAACCTGCGGCTGAAGATTTGTATACTGTCCGCCGGGGATTTCAAACCTGTATATCTCCGTCATCGGGTTGCTGAGTCCGGAGTCAAACGCGCCATAGCGCGGACGGATATCAGCCCAATAGTCGTCAAGCTCCTGCAGGCGGTCTAAATCAAAGCCCGTGTCGCGCTCCATACCGCGCAGCGCCGCGACGAGAGAGCTCATCGGGGGCTGAGAGGTGAGTGAGGAAACCGCGGGAATGGCAGTGTCCACAATGTCAACGCCAGCCTCGGACGCAAGCAGATAGGCGGCGATTTGGTTGCCGGAGGTGTCGTGCGTATGCAGGTGTACGGGTATGCCCAGCTCGTTTTTCAGCGCGGTGACAAGCTTTTTCGCGGCGTAGGGCTTCAGCAAGCCGGACATATCCTTGATAGCCAGCGAGTGCGCGCCGCGCCGCTCCAGCTCCTTTGCCATATCGACGTAGTATTTCAGCGTGTATTTATCGCGGCTTTCGTCCAAAATATCGCCGGTGTAGCAAACCGCCGCCTCAAGGAATTTGTTTTGCCGCAGAACCTCATCCATCGCAATCTCCATACCGGGAATCCAGTTGAGCGAATCGAACACGCGGAACACGTCTATGCCGCTTTTTGCGGACTGACGGACAAATTCCCGCACCACATTGTCGGGATAGTTTGTATATCCAACGGTGTTGGAGCCGCGCAGCAGCATCTGGAACAGTATGTTGGGAATCCTGCGGCGCAGCATATCCAGCCGCTCCCACGGCGATTCGTGCAGGAATCTGTAGGCGACGTCAAACGTCGCGCCGCCCCACATCTCAAGCGAGAAGCAGTCCGCAAGGATATCGGACACGCCCTCGGCGCAGTCAACCATATCGCGCGTGCGCATACGCGTGCCGAAAAGGGACTGGTGCGCGTCGCGCATAGTCGTATCGGTGACAAGCAGCTTTTTCTGCTCCAGCACCCATTTTTTCACCGCCTCGGGACCCGATTCGTCCATAAGCTGCTTCAAGCCGCGCTTGGGGGCGCCATCCGCCCCGGGATAACGCGGCTCTTCATATCGGCGGCGCTGCGTGTCGGGGTCTTTGACCTGAATATTCGCGATGTATTTCAATAGCCGCGTGGCGCGGTCGCGCGAGCCGGAGAACTCGAAAAGCTCCGGTGTGTCGTCGATAAATTTTGTGTGACAGTCCCCGGAGAGAAACACGGGATGATGCAAAATGTTTGTCACAAACGGGATATTCGTCTTGACGCCGCGTATATGCAGCTCGTTGATGGCGCGCGCCGCGCGGCGGGAGACGCCCTCAAATGTGTTGTCCCAAACCGTCACCTTTACAAGCAGGGAATCGTAATACGGCGACACAGAGGAACCGGCAGCCGCGTTGCCGCCGTCCAGCCTTACGCCGAACCCGCCGCCGGAGCGATAGCTGGTGATTTTTCCGGTGTCGGGGGCAAAGCTGTTCGCGGGGTCCTCTGTCGTGACGCGGCACTGCACGGCAAAGCCGCGCATATGTAAATCGTCTTGAGAGGCAAGCCCGATGGCGGGATGGGAGAGGGGATAACCCTCCGCAATCAAAATTTGCGCGCGGACAAGGTCAACGCCCGTCACCTGCTCTGTCACTGTATGCTCAACCTGTATACGCGGATTCATCTCTATAAAATAGTACCCGCCGTTCTTGTCAACAAGAAACTCCACCGTACCGGCGTTTACATACCCGACGGATTTCGCGATTTTTACGGCGTCGCGATACAGCGCCTCGCGTATCTCCTCTGACACGGAAAAGGCGGGGGCGAACTCAACCACCTTTTGATAACGCCGCTGCAGCGAGCAATCGCGCTCGCCGAGATGCAGGACATTCCCGTGTTCGTCGGCAAGGATTTGAATTTCGATGTGCTTTGGCTCCACAAGGAATTTTTCAATGAAAATATCGTCGTTTCCGAACGCCTTTTGCGCCTCGCTTTTAACAAGCGCGAATTCGCGCCGCACATCGTCCTCGTTATCGCAGCGCCTCATTCCGCGCCCGCCGCCGCCGGCTGCCGCTTTAAGAATGACGGGGAAGCCGTATTCCGCAGCCTTGGCAACGGCGTCCTCCGCGCCGGCGAGCGGGGTTTTGTCGCCCGGAATAACAGGCACGCCGCAGGAGAGCGCTATCGCCTTGGCGGAGAGCTTATCGCCCATCTTTGCCATAACATCGGAGGGCGGACCGATGAATTTTATCCCCGCGTCCTCACACGCGCGCGCGAACTCCGGATTTTCAGATAAAAACCCGTAGCCCGGATGAATGGCGTCCACGTGATGATGCCGCGCCAAATCGATAATCGACGGAATATCGAGATACGCGCCCAGCGGACTCTTGTTCTGACCGATCATATACGCCTCGTCGGCGACCGTGCGGAACAGACCCAGCATATCCTCGTTTGAATACATAGCCACCGTGCCAAGCCCCAAGTCGAAGCACGCCCTGAAAATTCTGATGGCGATTTCCCCGCGGTTCGCCGCAAGCACCTTTTTGAAATCCGGCAAAGCAATAACCTCCGTGTCGTTGAAAATTTTGATTGTAAAATTTGAATTTTGCAATTTTACAAAAGGCGTCATTCATAACGCCGTGTTATAGTGTATCATATCGGCAAAGAATACGCAAGATATGAATTAAAAAAATATTTTAATGCAAAATTGCCCCGCCCCACCCGAATGATGTATAATAGCGCAAGCCGCACCCGCAGGTGCGTTCCCCGTGCGATAGCACGTAAGCGAAGACGCGATTTATTCGCGGCAAGCGATAATCATGAGGTGATTGAGTCTGAAACAGCAAATAAAGAGGATAATGGCAATTGATTATGGTGACACGCGCACGGGTGTAGCCATCTCCGACCTGACGAGGACAATAACAGGAGAGGCGTGGGTGATTGAGGAACGCAATCCGCGCGCGCTTGCAAAGCAGCTGATTGCGGCTGCCCGCCAACGCGATGTGGAGATGGCGGCACTTGGCTATCCGCGGAATATGGACGGCACGCTGGGACCGCGCGCCGAGGTAACGCAGACCTTTGCGGAAACGCTTCGTGAGATGGGGCTTAGCGTTGCCCTTTGGGATGAGCGACGCACGACGGTTGACGCGCACAGAATCCTCACGGGGACAGGCAGACACGGCAAAAAGCGTAAAAATCGGCTGGACGCCGTGGCGGCAAGCCTGATATTGGAAGGATATTTAGCCTATCTCGCGAACCACAGCGAACAAACGCCGCCGGAGCAGTAAAGGCAATCGGCTGCGATATGACACATAAAGGCGGGAGCAAAATGCCGAAGCAGGATGAATATATGTCGGCGGCGATAGCGCAAGCCCGCGCGGCGGCGGCGGAGGGAGAGATACCCGTCGGCTGCGTGGTTGTTGACCCCGACGGAAAAATAATCGGACGCGGACGCAACAGGCGGGAGAATAATCACGACGCCGCGGCGCACGCGGAGCTTGAAGCCATTCGCGAAGCCGGAGAGGCGCGCGGCGGTTGGCGGCTTGACGGCTGCGATATATATGTGACGCTGGAGCCCTGCCCGATGTGCGCCGGAGCTATAATCAACGCCAGGATTTCACGGGTATATTACGGCGCGCGCGAACCGGTGAGCGGCGCGTGCGGCAGCGTAATCAATCTTTTTATGGAGTATCCGAACGACGCCGCTATCACGGGCGGAGTGCTTGAAACACAGTGCCGCGCAGAGCTTGAGGCCTTTTTTGCGTCGCGCCGCGCGGCGGCGTCTGCACCTTTCAAATAAGCCTGTCAGAAAAAATAATAAGATTTCTGAAAAATGTAGTTGACAATTAACTATAAAGCTGGTATAAATATGTACAGAGGGATCCAAATAAATATAAAGTAAAATGGAGGATGTTTTCAATGGCACTGTTCGGAAGGAAAAAAAGCGAATTCGAAGGGTACGAGACCTATGAGGTCAAGCCCGGTGACACACTGTATTCCATAGCCGCAAAGCTGCTTGGGGACGGGGAGAAATACAACGAACTCAAAATCCTCAACAAACTGATGGGCGGCGGAGTGGAGCCGGGGAAAATTCTGAAGATTCGCGAAAAGGCAAAATAAAAGCCGTCGCCGCGCGGCGGCGAGATGATCCGAGGGCAAAGGCGCGGGGGAATCCCGCGCCTTTGTTTTTTTATGTTCTGCTTAGAATCCCCCTACAAAATCCCCCTTACGGGCAGCCACACCTCAAAATATCCGGTTTGCTCGCCGTTTTCGGTGACGCTGCACGCAAGGTTGCCGAATGCGCCTCCGACGGGTTCAAGTCCGTTTTCGCGGGCGTAGCTTAATAAAAAGTCCAGCTTTTTCGCGGAGAATCTATCGCGTCCCGCGCTCTTAAACGCCGAATGGACGCATTGGCGCGGCGTCATCTCGCGCACGGGCGGGGATATATCCACGCCCAGCTCGCTGATGTATTGCGAGGCAATGGAAAAGCCCCAAGCGTGTTCATCCGCGCCGCCGGACAGCGCTTCCGCCGGTATTTCAAAATACCGCCGCGTGAATGGCATATATTTCAGCCAGCGGCGCGACAGCTCAAGCGTTTTCGTGTGGTTGTCGTACTCGGAATTCCGGCGGTTGAGATAATAGAAAAATCCTGCGCAGTCACGCGTGTCGCATATGCCAACCAGCTTTTTTGTGTTCGCCAGCCGCTCTTGAAAGCGTTGAATACGTTGCAAAAGCAGCTTTTGTCGACGGATGGAGGTTTGAAGCTCCTTCCGCTTGCCGTCAAGCGTATCCAGCAGCGAATCGAAGCCGCATTCCGTCACCATGCTCGCCACGCGCTCGATGCCGAAGCCGAAATTTTTATACCACAGGCAATCGATGAGATAGTTTATATCCCACGTGTCATAGTAGCGGTAATTGTTCATAGGGTCCTTCGCGGGAGAGACAACGCCCTTTTCCTCATAGTAGCGGATCAGGTCGGCGGATATGCCGAGTATGCGCGCCACTTCGCCGATTTTATACTTCATAGCTCAATCACCCGGAATAAGATATTTCCACGGCTGGTGCCGTTGTTTGTTCATTCACGCGGAGGGCGTCGCCGAAGCCTCCGGGGGTGTGACGATCGGCGTTGATGTAGGTGTGGAGGTTGGTGTTGATGTCGGCGGCGCGGGTGTGTCCGTGTCGTCGGGCTGCGTCGGGTCCGGCGTCGAGGGTTCTTCGGAGGGCGGCGGAGCCATTGTTGGCGGCGGCGGCGTTGTCGCGACAGGATTGTGCCTGTAAACAAAGGTGATTTCGTTAAGCGAGGTGTTCTCGCTTATTGTGATGGTGCGGGAGGACTCGCCGATGATGTCAAAATCCGTGAAGCTCGGCGCAGTGACGGTAACGGCGGAGCCGACGCGCGCGCTTTCCGTCTCTGTGAGGAAGACGGTACCGCGCTCCGTTTGATATGTCACGGTGTATTCCGCTTCCTTAATGCCGGGGACAGGCTTCAGATATGTGTCCGACGGCACGGAGAAATCGCGTTTGGGCAAGCCTTCATGGACGGCGGACATTACGCGCTTCCATATCTGCGAGGCGGGGTTGCCGCGTCCGGACGCCATTTTTATCTGCTCCGGGGTGCTGTACCCGCACCACGTCGCCGCGACATAATACGGTGTATAGCCGACGAACCAGCGATCTTTGCTTTCTCCCGCGGTGCCTGTTTTTCCGGCTGTGGGCATAGAGCCTAGGTTGGCTTCTGAGCCGGTGCCGCTCACCGCCGCGTCGTTTAAGATGCTTGTCATCCAATAGGCTGTTTTTTCGCCGATGGCGACGGATTGCACGGGCATATTCTCAAAAACGACGTTGCCGGAACGGTCAAGTATCGTGGTATATGTGATTGCCTCCATACGGACGCCCGCGTTTGCGAACATCGTATACGCCGACGCCATCTCACGCGGCGTCGCGCCCACCGTAAGCTGTCCCAGCCCCAGCGGGGCGTAATCCTCGTCGGCGGGGAGCAGGTTAAGCCCGAGCTTGTCCGTCATAAATCTGAAGGACTCAGCGGGGGTCAGCTTGTCCAGCACCTGCACCGATATTGTGTTGCGGGAGCGCACTATTGCCCGCCTGATGTTTATCACGCCGAGATATCCACCGTCGTCGTTTTTGGGAACCCAGCCGTCCTTTCTGCCCTGCAAAACAATGCTTGAGGAATCGTCATATTTCGTGTCGGGGGTGATGATTCCCGCCTCCATAGCGGGCGCGTAGACGGCAATCGGCTTTATCGATGAGCCGGGGGGGCGCCGCCCTAAGTCCATCGTCGCCCAGTTTAACAGGCGGTTGGCGTTTTTCTCGCCGATGTTGCCGGACATTCCCGCCGTATGCCCCGTGTAGGGGTCAACGATTATCATCGCAGACAGCAGCTGCTGCTTCGAACCTGTGGTTTTCGGGAGCTTTTCTATGTCCATGTATACATCGTCAAGAGCCTTTTGCACACTCGGCTTAAATGTGGAATAAATGCTGTATCCGCCGCGGGAGAGCAGCATAAGCGCCGCGTCCTTGGATATGCCGCGCAGCTCCGCAAGGTCTGTTGCCGCCTCGTCAATAACGGCTTCCTCAAACCACGTGTTTATCAGCTGGTTGTTGATGGTCTTTTGCCCCTGCTTAAATTCAAGCTCCTCTATCATCGCCGATTCGTATTCGTATTTGGTGATATAGCCCTGAATATACATCTCGCTGAGGATATCCTCCTGCCGCGACTTGTTGTTTTCGGGGTAGGAATAGGGGTTGTATTTCGAGGGGTTGTTCGGTATGGCGATGAGGGAGGCGATTTCCGCAATGGACAGTTCTGATATATCCTTGCCGAAATAGGTGTCCGCCGCCGCCGCGATGCCGTATGAGCCTTTGCCCCAGAACACGACATTGAGATACCACTGAACAATTTCCGACTTGCTGTAGCGGTGTTCAAAATCAAGGGCGCGGAAGATTTCCTGAAGCTTTCGCGTCACTGTGCCCTCGTCATCCATCGTGACGTTTTTAATGAGCTGCTGGGTGATGGTGGAGCCGCCGAAATTATCGCGCAGCCGCAGGAACATATTAACCAGCGCCGCTGTGCTTCGATACCAGTCCACGCCGCGATGCTCGTAAAAGCGCTTATCCTCAATGGCGACAAGCGCGTGCTCGACGTTTTTGGGGATTTCGTTGTATTCAAGCCATATGCGAAATTCAGTGCCTTGGATGGTGGTAAGCTCGACAGGCTCGCCCTCGTCGTTGAGATAATAGATGACGCTTGAAAGATTGGCGGAAAAATCGTCAAGATCCAGCTCAAGCGTGCGGGTCAGGGCTGTTTTGACGTAAACGGTGAAGATGCAGGCGAAGCATACAAGCGTTAAAATCACGATGAGCAGGACGGTGAGCATAGCCCGCGAGACAACAGAAAACACGCCGGAAACAGCCTGCGCCCCGCGAGTGATATATGCGATGTATTTCTTGTCCAAAACGCTGCCTCCGATTTTGAAACGCCGTTAAACCACCGTGTGATATTTTAATTATATCACACTTTTTCAATTATATCACACGATGTCAATACAGCCTGTCAATATAGCGGCTTATCCCAAGTGTACCGCCACCTCGGACACAGCCACGGCGCCGAGGGTGACGTCCATTCCCCAGCGGCTGACGGTGTTGCGCGTTTGTATGTATGTGTTCGCCTCTAATTTCCCCGTGCCGCCGCGCAGGCGCGCTTCCCGCATGGCAGCAGCCTCCGCCGCCGCCAGCGCGGTCTTTTTAGCCTCCTCCGCGTCGGTGAAGCGCTCGCTGCCTGTCGGCGAATGAACGATATAAAAGGTTTCTCCCGACGACGCCGGACGCTGCGATATTTCCACGCGCACAATGGCGTTTATATCCGCCTTCAGCGCCCCCAGTGCGTTTGCGACCTCGGCATGCTCCGGCAGAACACACTGTGCGCCCAAGGCGCGAGCCGCCGCGGGCAGAAACACGTGCGTCGGCGCTCCGATGCCCACCAGCGCGGCGCCCGCGCCAAAGGAGTGACGCAGTAGTGAATCCGCACCGCCGCTGTCGCGATTTTCCCACGTCTGCCTGATGAGAAATTCCATTTGCGCGTCGATGCCGCGCCCGAATTTTTCAGGATATTCGTGGGCGAGAATCACACGGAGAAGATTTTCATATAGCAGACCCTCCGCCGCGTGATACAGCTCGTCCGCCAGCGCGAGTATGCTTTCAGGCGAGTCCTCGCGCTCCATCGAGCGCAGGAGATAGCGCGCAGCCAGCCGCGACGCTTCGCCGTCAAACTCTGTGTAATCGCCCTTTATGTGCATAAAATCGGTGGGCGTCAGTCCGCAGCGCATTATTACGCCCTCTGATTCCAGCCGCTCTCCGTCGAAATGATAAAGATCGATGCCGATATCGCCCAAATCGCCGAGCATACAGGGACCGTCACGCAACGCGTTAATTAAGGCGCGCTCGTCCGCGTCATAGCTTTTTTGCGCCGCCGGCTCGCGCACAAGATAGAAAAACTCATGCAGCGGGAACTGATTTATATGATCCTGCTCTATCAGTCGCGCAAGCCGGGGCTTTATTTGTGACCAGCGGCGCGACGCCACGCACAGCGGCGTCACACGGCGCGGAAAAAGAGTGAGCCTACCGTCCTTTAATCGGACGGCGCTGTCGCCGCCGAGTGCAAACGGCGTGACGCGAACGCCCCGCACAGAGGTTTTCCACCCGCCGATTTCTATGCCGCTCTCCGCCGTCACCGCCTTGCCGCCGAGAACAACGGATATATCCGTTGTCGTGCCGCCCATATCGACGACGATATAATCCCGAGCCTCGCAAAAGCTCTTTCCCGCCAACACGCTGGCGGCGGGACCGGAGAGAATCGTTTCCACGGGACGCAGACCCGATAGCTCTGAGGACATAAGGCTGCCATCGCTCCGAACAATCATCACGGGGGCGTTGCACCCTCTGGAGGCGAAGTCCGCCGAGGCGGCTTCCACAAACTCGCGCACTATCGGGGACATTCTGGCGTTCAGCAGCGCCGTGGCGGCGCGCACAAGCACGTTGAGCCCCGTGGTAAGCTCGCCCGCGCACACGCAGGGCAGCTTGAAATATTCCTCTGCCAGAGACTTGAAGCGCTTTTCGCAGGGGGAGCCGGTGAATATGGAATATACCTCCGCCGCCGTCAGGGCGTCCGCGTCCGAAAGCCAGCCGCCATGCTCTGATATCACGGCGTCCCAGTCGGGCTCGTCCACACGCAAGCCGTCGGCGCTTCCGTGCGTATCGACACAGCGGACGCT
>JAIRRO010000094.1 GCA_031255955.1 Oscillospiraceae bacterium | reverse complement strand
CAAATCCCCGAGAGAGATAGAACTGATGCGGCGCGCGGGGAAAATCACCGCGGCGGCGCGTGCTCTGGCGGGAGAGATGATCAGCGTCGGAATGACGACGCAAAGGATTGACAAAGAGGTGAAGGCGTATATCATTTCCGAAGGCGCGCGACCGGCGTTTCTCGGGTACGGGGGGTTCCCCAACAGCGTGTGCATCTCCGTGAACGACGAGGTGATCCACGGAATTCCGGGGAAACGCGAGCTCCGCGAGGGCGATGTTGTCAGCATAGATGTCGGTGCGGAAAAGGACGGATTTATAGGCGACTGCGCGGCGACATATATCGTCGGGGAAGGCACAGCGGAGGCGCGGCTTCTTGTAGAGGTAACACGGCAAAGCTTCTTTGAGGCGTTAAAGCTCGCAAGGGCGGGCAACAGAGTTTCGGACATATCCCGCGCCGTGCAGACCTGCGCCGAAAGAAACGGATTCTCAGTCGTTCGGGATTACATCGGACACGGGGTGGGCAGAAAAATGCACGAGCCGCCCGAAATTCCGAACTATGTGGAGGAGCCCAGACGCGGCGCCGACCCCAGACTTCTCGCGGGGATGACGATAGCGGTGGAGCCGATGGTCAACGCGGGCGCGGCGGCGATAAGGGTGCTGCCGGACGGATGGACGGTAGTAACAGCGGACGGAAGACTCTCCGCGCATTACGAGAACACATTGTTAATAACGGGCGGCGAGCCGGAAATCCTCACAGCGCACGAAGCGATGTGACCGGCAGCCGAAAACGAAGTGAATTAATTTGAGTGTGACGAGATGGAAACGGACAGTACGGATCGAAGATCAAACAGCAGTGAAATAGCGGTGGCGGACATTGTGACGTCGCTGCGCGGGCGGGACGTCGGCAGAGAGTTTTTTGTTGTGGCGGCGGATGACAGCTTTGTATACCTCGCGGATGGACGTCTGCGGAGGATAGAGCGCCCGAAGAAGAAGAAGCGAAAGCACGTTACGAGCTCCGGGAACAGCGAAGCGCGCGCGGCGGAGAAGCTGCGCGGCGGCGAGCGGGTGACAAACGCAGAGCTGCGGCGGGCGCTGGCGGAACGGCAAAGCGACGCGGAGACACAGGCGCCGCCGAACGACAGACCGGTTGAGACGCCAAGGGAAGCAAAGGGGAAGAAAACGACGGCAAAGGCGATGGCGAAGGAAGGGGGTATGCACATTGGCAAAGGATGATATGATTGAAACCGAAGGAACAGTGACGGAATCCCTGCCCAACACGATGTTCCGGGTGGACATCGGAAAGGGACACACTATCCTCGCGCATATCTCCGGGAAGCTGCGCCAGAACTATATTCGTATAGTCCCGGGAGACAAGGTGACGGTTCAAATGTCGCCGTATGACTTAACACGCGGTAGGATAACATGGAGATCAAGGTAACGCCCACGCGGTGTATCGCAATTAATACCCGAAAAGGAGAGGTTGAATTAAAATGAAGGTAAGAGCGTCAGTAAAGCAAATGTGCGAAAAATGCAAAGTAATCCGTAGACGAGGTCGGGTTATGGTGATTTGCGAAAATCCAAAGCACAAGCAGAGACAAGGCTGAGAAAGGATTGATTATCAAAGTATGGCACGTATTTCCGGTATCGACCTGCCCCGCGAAAAACGCATAGAGGTGGGGCTCACCTATGTGTACGGCATAGGAATCGGCAGCGCGAAAAAAATTCTTGCGCAAACGGGCATTGACCCCAGCACGCGCGTCAAGGATCTGACAGAGGCGCAGGAAGCGGCGCTCCGCGAGATCATTGACAAGCAGTACACCGTCGAGGGTGACCTGCGCCGCACAGTGGCGCTTGACATCAAGCGCCTGACCGAGATAGGCAGCTATCGCGGCACAAGGCACCGCCGCGGACTGCCCGTGCGCGGACAACGCACACAGACAAACGCGCGCACACGCAAGGGTCCCAAGCGCACGATAGCCAACAAGAAGAAGTAAGGGAGGAAAGCACTAAATGGCAGCAGCGACCAAGGGCAAGGCAAAGGCGCGCACGCGCCGCCGCGAACGGAAGAATATTGAAAAGGGAGCCGTGCATATCCGTTCCTCCTTTAACAACACGATGGTGACAATCACGGACACGTCGGGAAACGCCATATCGTGGGCGTCGGCGGGTGAGATGGGCTTTAAGGGCAGTCGTAAATCCACGCCATTCGCCGCACAGACAGCGGCGGAAACGGCGGCGAAGGCAGCAATGGAGCACGGACTGAAAACCGTAGAGGTCTTTGTAAAGGGTCCCGGAGGCGGACGCGAGGCGGCGATACGCGCCCTGCAATCCGCGGGACTTGAGGTGACGATGATTAAAGACGTCACGCCGATACCGCACAACGGGTGCCGCCCGCCAAAGCGGCGCAGAGTATAGCGTTGAATATAAATCTGATTTTGGAATCGTGAACTGGAGGTACCGAAAATATGGCAAGATATACTGGCGCGGTCTGCCGCCTTTGCCGCCGAGAGGGGCAAAAGCTATTTTTGAAGGGCGACCGCTGCTACACCGAAAAATGCGCGGCGGAGGGCGAATATCACCCGCCGGGCGTGCACGGCAACGACAGGGCGAATAAACCCTCTGAATACGCGACGCAGCTGCGTGAAAAGCAGAAGGCGAAGCGCTATTACGGGGTGCTTGAATCCCAATTCCGCGGCTATTTCAGAATGGCAAGCCGCAAGCGCGGAAAAACGGGCGATAACCTTCTATCGCTGCTCGAAACAAGGCTGGACAACACTGTATACCGTCTGGGCTTTGCTATGAGCCGCGCGGAGGCAAGACAGCTCGTTTTGCACAACCATTTTACGGTTGACGGGAAAAAGGTGAACATACCATCCTTCCTTGTAAAGCCGGGTATGACGGTGGCGTTGAAGGATTCCAGCCGCAAGCTGGAAAAGTTCAAGTCCTCAATAGAGGCGAACGCCTCGCGCAAGCCGCCGAGCTGGCTGGATTATGACGCCGAGAACCACGTGGCTCGCGTTCTGGCAGAGCCGACGCGTGAGGATATTGATCTGCCCGTCGAGGAACAGCTCATCGTCGAGCTTTATTCCAAGTAAGGGCGACACCCTAAACGGCACAAACGGGCAAAGCAACACGAAACAAACCGGAACAGCTTCCGGCTTGCCCTCAAATTGGATAGCTGGTCAGTCCGGCACGGCGCGCCGGAAATTTGAAGGAGGGTATATATGGTTGAAATTGAAAAGCCGCGCATCGAATGTATGGAGATGCCCGGTGATGACTCACACGGCAAATTTATCGTAGAGCCCCTTGAGCGCGGATACGGCACCACGCTGGGGAACTCGCTTCGCAGGATACTGCTCTCGTCACTGCCCGGAACGGCGGTCACATCGGTTAAATTCGCGGGAATACAGCACGAATTCTCCACGATTCCCGGCGTGAAGGAGGACGTGACAGAGATAATCCTGAACATCAAACGCATAATCGCAAAGCTCCACACGGACGATATGAAAACTGTTTATCTTGAAGCCACCGGTGAAGGAACGGTCACGGCGGGCGACATTATGGCGGATGCGGACGTCGAAATATTGAACCCCGAACTACACATAGCGACGCTGTCACAGGACGCCACGCTGCGTATGGAGCTGACAATTGACCACGGGCGCGGATATGTCTCCGCAGAGCGCAACAAGCTCGCGCAGCCCGTCATCGGCGTAATACCGATAGACTCGATATATACGCCCGTACTGAAGGTCAATTACACCGTCGAAAACACGCGCGTCGGTAATATGACAGACTTCGACAAGCTGACGCTTGAGGTGTGGACGGACAAAACGATATCAGCGCGCGACGCGCTGAGCTTCGGGGCAAAGATACTGTGCGACCACTTCACGCTGTTCACCGACCTTTCGGAAACGGCGGGCGGACAAACCATCGTCATCGAAAAAACCGAAATTCAACACGACAGGGTGCTGGAGATGACGATAGAGGAGCTTGACCTCTCAGTGCGCAGCTTTAATTGTCTGAAGCGCGCGAACATCAACACGGTGGAGGACCTCATCTCCCGCACAGAGGAAGAGATGATAAAAGTCAGAAACCTCGGGCGCAAATCGCTTGAGGAGGTCGTACACAAGCTGACGATGATGGGACTTAACCTAGCTGAGGAAAGCAGTTAAAAAAAGACGGCTGATAAGAAATCGGAACGCTTATTGCATTTTAAGAAGGAGGCTTAACACTATGCCCGGCACACGAAAGCTCGGAAAAACGAGCGCCGCGCGGCGCGCAATGCTCCGCCAGCAGGTCACAGACTTTCTTGACCTCGGAAGAATGGAAACGACAGTGACCCGCGCGAAGGAGATAGCGCCCATTGCGGAAAAAATGATAACACTCGGCAAGAAGGACACGCTTGCCTCGCGACGCTCAGCGCTCGGCTTCATCACGAGGGAAGACGTCGTGACGAAGATATTCGCCGAAACGGCGAAGACCTATTCAGAGCGCAACGGCGGCTACACGCGCATCACGCGCACCGGACCCCGCCGCGGTGACTCCGCCGAAATGGCAATAATAGAGCTTGTATAAATAAGCTCACAGATAAAAAAGCCACCACCCTTTGGGTGGTGGCTTTTTTATTCCACGCCCTTATAATACAGACCGCGGGTGAAGCCGCCGGGGGTGTATTCCCCGTGCCCCATATATCGCCGGGCGACCTGCGCGCATTCGGAGGCGTTTTCCGTTGTGAACATCAGCCGCATTCCCCACAGCCCGATATGGCGAAAATCCGGCAGCCTGTCCGCAAGAAAAAGCTTTCGCGAATTGAGTACAACGGTGCGGCAGGCGTCCGCGCTTTCGCGCACAACAGGGAAGCTTGCGCCCGTGCGGTCGGTAAGCCCCGTGAAGCTCCCGCAGGCGCACACGCCGAGGGCGGTTTTTATCACGCAGTTTTCCGTCAGCATAAGCGGCAGTCTGCCATAGACGATTATTTCTGTATCGATGGGTTTTACGGCGTCGCGCAGCTGCGCGAGACTCATTTCAATAGACGCCGTCGCGCTGACAAGACCAAGCTCCCGCGCCACGGCGAGTGAATACGACGAAAACAGATTTAATCCGAAGTCTCCGCGCACCCGAAAGCCGCTCTCCCGCAGGGGAAGCAGCTGTCCCAGGTTCCCGCAGAGCGCATCCGTTATTCCGGCGTCCCGCGCGGCGGCAAGCTGTTTTTCAACGGCGGAGCGCTCAGAATCGAATATCACGCGCGGCGGGACAGCGGCGATTGTTATGTCCGGATCATCGAGAAACGAACGAATTTTATTCAGGTTTTTCAGCTCGGAGAGCGGCAGGTACAGCACGCTCGGGCGCAGTTCCTGCAAATCCTTTGAGAGCTGCTCTACCTTCGTCACGGAAACAGTGAACACCGGCGGCGTTGTGCGGGCGGACGCGCCGCCCGTCTCCGGCGTCGCCATCGCGTCAAAGGCTCTTACGGGGGGCGGCGTCGGCGTCCGGCGTTTTTCATACAGCTCGGCGAGAGCGACGCGGCGCAGCTCGTTGACGGCGGCGGCGGACAGCACTAATCCCGGCTCCACGCGGAGCTTCACACCGGCGCAATAGAACGGCGTTCCGCCTGTTTTATGTAGCTGCGTGGAAAGCGCCGCCGCGTCCGTTGCCCGATGAAACGCGGGCTGCGGAATCTCCCCTTCTACGGCGGCGATATTGCGCCTGTCGTCAACGGCGACGAGCCGCGCCGGTTTATCGGCGCGCAGCTGCGCGGCGAAACGCACAGGCACACGCTGAAGCTCGCCGCGCATATAGTTGCGCCGCGCGGAGGTGAAAATGCGCTTTTCCGCCGCTGTGTCATATTCTCTGACGCCTAACATCGTACTGCCGAGCTTGCCGGTGTAATATCCGTCCGTGAAGCCTTGACGCGAAAACGCGTCATACAGCGCCTGCATGTCCTCAGCGGAGGGCGCGCGCCCCTCGTGCGCGGCGCGGGCATATATCCCCGTCACAATGGCGGTGTATTCGGGGCGCTTCATCCGTCCCTCTATCTTCAGTGAGGTAACGCCCATCTGCCGCAGCTCTTCCACATATTGCACGAGGCAGTTGTCCTTCAGGCTGAGCGGATATTCCGTTTTGCGTCCGCCGGAATCATACGGCAGCCTGCACGGTTGGGCGCACAGTCCGCGGTTTCCGCTGCGTCTGCCTATCACAGAGCTGAAATAGCACTGCCCCGAGTGCGATACGCAGTACGCCCCGTGTACAAACACCTCAAGCTCGATAGGTGAGCCCTTGGCAATGCTTTTTATATCGTCGCGCGGCAGCTCGCGGGCAAGCACGGCGCGGCGCGCGCCCATCGCGTGGGCGAGTCTTATCCCCTCAGAGCTGTGTATGCCCATCTGTGTGCTGCAATGCAGCGGTGTTTCGGGCAGCACGCGGCGCACGGCACGCAGCAGACCCAAATCCGTGACAATTATGGCGTCCGCGCCCGCGCGCGCCGCCTCTGCGGCTGTGTTCAGCGCCTCCGGCAGCTCGCGGTCGCTCACCAGTGTGTTTAACGTCAGATAGACCTTTACGCCGCGCACGCGGCAATACTCGCACGCCCGCGCAAATTCCTCGGGGGTGAAGTTTTTTGCCCCGCGCCGCGCGTTAAACGCAGAATAGCCCATATATACGGCGTCCGCGCCGTTTTGTACCGCCGCCGTGACGCCCTCCGGGGAGCCAGCCGGGGCTAATATCTCAAGGTTCGCCATATCTGTCCGTCCCGCTCATTTGCATACTTTCGCCTGTGTCTCTGATTATATCACAGCATTATATCATATTTTCAGATTTAATTATATCACTCCGAGCGCAGAGCCGTGACGGGGTCCTTTCGCGCGGCGATGCGCGAGGGCAATAAGCCCGCGACAAGCGTCAGCAGCATACTGATAAGCACCAGCGCGACGGCGCCCGCGGCGGGCAAAATCGCCACGCGCGGAATGTCTGTCAGGGCGTATACTATCGAGTTGGCGGGAATACACAAGAGCGCCGTCACGGCGATACCGAGCACGCCCGCGGAAAAACCGACAATCAGCGTTTCCGCGTTGAAAACACGCGCTATATCGCGCTTTGACGCACCGATAGCGCGCAGCACGCCGATCTCACGCGTGCGCTCTAACACAGAGATATATGTGATGATGCCGATCATAATCGACGACACGACAAGCGAAATGGAGACGAACGCTATCAGCACGACGCTTATCGCGTTGATGACCACGGTCACGGAGCTGAGCAGCAGCCCGATATAATCCGTGTAGGTTATCTCCGCGCCCTCCGGCAGCGTTCTGTTGTAGCGGGAGATGAAATCCGTCACGGCGTCCTTGTTCTCGAAGCTGGAGGCATAAATATTTATCGCCGTGGGAGTATCAAGGTCAGCAAGCTCCAGCCTTTCAAGATTGCCTTCATATGTCGCGTCGGTTTTCGGCGTCGCCGCTGCCAGCATATTGTTCGCCATCGCGATAAGCTGCTCATCGCCCATCCCCAGCGCTTGGGCTTGCTCTATGCCGCTTGCCGTCTCCTGCCGCTCCGCGGGGTCGGGGATGCTGTTGATATACGCGATGATTTCGTCCATTGTCCGGAATTTTATCGGCTCCGGCGCGATAAACGGCAGTCCTGTGAACACGTCCGTATCGGGGTCTTCTATCTGCGCTTTTACAATTTTGGCTTCGTTTGTCGCGGTGATTATGCGCCGCGTCAAAGCCTCTGTGTAGCCGATGTATACGTCGGCGGCGACGGCGGCAGCGCCCGCCTTGGGGCGCAGTATCCCCGTGATTTTTATCCTGTCGGCGCCCTCGGCGAGAGCCTTCATAAATGCCTCATCCTCTGATTTATCCTCCCAGCCGTCACCCGATTTTTCAAATTGGCTGTGGCGCGGGATAATCGCGTACTCCAATGCTAAAATTTCTTCATATGAATAGCTGGACGACGAGTCATTGACCTGCTCGCCGCGCATGGCGCTCATCATCAGCGCTTCAAGGTCAGCCTCCGTTTTCAGTCCCAAGGAATACAGCATAATATCCGGGATTTCATTGCGTTCTGTGATTATCAATGCCGCCTCGGAATAATCGTCCGGGATGCTGCCGGCAACGACTTCATACTGCTCTGATAAAAATGCCGTATTTGAAATCAGCGGACGCCACATTTCAGCCATCTGCTGACCGCCCATCGTTGTCCCGCCCGTCACCATCGATGACGAGCTGCCGATGCCGCCGCTGCCCACGCCCTCCGGACGCATGGAGGACGCCCCCGCGGTGAAGCGCTCAGACATCAGCCCGGGGCTTACGCGCTCGATTCCGCCCTCCGGCATTTCGCGGTATAGCCGCATAGGGACGCTGTAGGAATATGATATCGCCGTCGTGTAGCGCGAAAGCTCTTCCTCGTTTGCTTCAATGTGCGCCTTGAACGCTCCGAGGTCGTTATGCCGGACGCCGCCCGTAAAGGTGTTCATCATCTTGGCGACAAAGGTGTTTGTATAAACGCGGTCAAGCGGATGCTCCTCGAATATATCCGAGCCGGAGAAGGCGCCCAATAGCCCGCTGAAATCCACGGTGTCGGATTCTATCATCAACGGATATGAGCTGAGCGTGTTGCGCTCCGTTTCGTTTATGTATGATTTCAAGCCGTTTGACAGCGAAAGAATCAACGCTATGCCGATTATGCCGATGCTCCCCGCGAACGCCGTTAACGCTGTGCGGAATTTTTTTGTCAATAGATTCGTAAAGCTCAGCGTCAGCGCTGTGAAAAAGGACATCGAGGGGCGCGCGGAGGCAGCCGACGGCGCTTCTGCTTCAGGCTCCGTAACGGCGTCCGTGTCGCTGATTACGCGTCCGTCGAGCAAACGCACCGTGCGGGTGGAGTATCTTTCGGCAAGCTCCGGGTTGTGCGTCACCATTATGATGAGCTTTTCCTGCGAAATTTCCTTCAAAATCTCCATAACCTGAATACTGGTATCGGAATCCAACGCGCCCGTAGGCTCGTCTGCGAGCAGAATATCGGGGTCGTTGATTAATGCCCGGGCGATGGCGACGCGCTGCATCTGACCGCCGGAGAGCTGATTCGGCTTTTTGCGGATCTGGTCGCCAAGCCCGACGCGCTCCAGCACCGCCCGCGCCCGCGCCGCCCGTTCCGCCTTTGACACGCCGGACAGCGTCAACGCCAGCTCGACGTTTGCCGCGACGGATTGATGCGGAATCAGGTTGTAATTTTGAAAAACAAAGCCAATGGAATGATTGCGGTAAGCGTCCCAATCCGCGTCGCGATAATCCTTCGTGGAGCGCCCGTTGATAATGAGATCCCCGTCGGTGTAATGGTCAAGCCCGCCGATTATGTTGAGCAGCGTTGTTTTTCCGCAGCCGGAGGGACCCAGCACACAGACAAATTCCGATTCGCGGAAGGATAAATCCACCCCGCCGAGCGCCAAGACGTCCGTGCCGCCCGTGGAGTATACCTTTGTAATATTTTTTAGCTGTAACAAGTAAAACCACCGCCAATTTCGATTTATCCGGTAATAATACCACAGTTTTATAAAAAAGTGTGAATTTAATGTTAATGAATGCGGGTGCTCCTCCTCACGCGCTTCGCGGCTTTTGCCCCGCCAAATCTCCGATAGGATTCTCCCCCGCCTTGCTTTTATCACCCCGATACAGTATGATATACACCTCAACATACCGATATCGGAGGCTTTCATATGGATTTCACATCATTAAACGCCGGGATTCCCGAGGAGAACGCGGCGGTGCGGGAGGCTGCCCGCGCGCGCTGGGACGCCGTTGCCAAGCCGCTCGGGTCGCTCGGACTGCTTGAGGACGCCATCACGCGCATTGCAGCCGTCACGGGAGACATTGACGCACGCATTGACCGGCGCGCCGTGCTTGTGCTGTGCGCGGACAACGGCGTCGTCGCGGAGGGCGTCACGCAGTCGGATTCCTCCGTCACGATGCTTGTCGCGGAAAATTTGACGAAACGGCGCACCTCCGTATGCCTGATGGCGGCAGCCGCGCGCGCTGATGTTTTCCCTGTGGATATGGGGATGAACGAGCTGCCCGCGTTTGAGGGCATACTGTCGCACCGCGCGGGCTATGGTACCGCGAATCTGCGCCGCGAGCCTGCGATGACAATAGAGCAGGCGGAGCGCTGTGTCTTAGCGGGTATTGAGCTGGTGCGGGATATGAAGTCCCGCGGATATAACATTTTGGCGACGGGGGAGATGGGTATCGGCAACACGACGACCTCCGCCGCGCTCTGCTCGGCGCTTTTGGGGCTGCCCGCGGAGGAAACGACGGGGCGCGGCGCGGGGCTGTCCGATATTGGACTTAAAAGAAAGCTTGATGTGATAAACGACGCCCTGCGGCTGCATAAAAACGCCCTCGGCGACCCGCTGCGGGCGCTGGCGGCGCTTGGCGGATTTGATATTGCCGGTATGGCGGGCATATTTATCGGCGGGGCAAAATACGGCATACCGGTGCTTATCGACGGATTTATCAGCTCGGTTGCAGCGCTGACGGCGGCGCGGCTTTGCCCGCGGTGTGTCCCCGCGATGCTTGCCAGCCACGTGTCGGGCGAACCGGCGGGCGGCGCCGTACTCTCGGCGTTGGGACTGGCGCCGATGATATACGCCGGAATGCGCCTCGGGGAGGGCACAGGCGCGGTGGCAGCCCTGCCGCTGTTGGATCTGGCTCTCGCGGTGTATCGCGGCTCCTCGTCCTTTGACGAGATTGGGCTGGAGCAATACTCCCCGCTGTGAAAATTCTTGTGCTGGGCGGCGCCGCCTCCGGAAAGAGCGAGCTTGCGGAAAATATGATAATCGCCCGCGGCGGCGCGCCGGTAAGATACTACATCGCGACGATGACGCCGTTTGATGAAGAGGGACGCGCGCGCGTGGAAAAGCACCGCGCGGCGCGGCGCGAGCGCGGCTTTATCACCATTGAGCGATATACGGATATTGGGAGCCTCGATTTTCCCGACGGCGCGCGCGGCGACGCGCTGCTTGAGGATATCGGGAATTTGGTTGCAAACGAGATGTTCGGAGAATCGGAAAAATCCACAGCGGCGGCTATTGCCGACGATATAATATCACTCGCGGAGCGGTGCGAATGCTTTATCGCCGTGACGAACGACATCGCGCGCGACGGAGTGAAATACGCCGCCGAAACTATGGAATATATCCGCGTTATCGGCGAGGTGAACTGCCGTCTCGCGGCGCGATTTGACGAAGTGTATGAGGCTTTGGCGGGGCTTCCGATAAGGATAAAGTGACCGCGTTTGCAAAAAGCCCCGCCAAAGGCTCGTCGGACAGCGCCGCGCCCGTGTAATACGCTTTTATAATATCCCGCCAGCCGGAGCCGTTTTTCGCCATAACATTCGCTCCGTACTGACTCATTCCGACGCCGTGACCATATCCCGCCGTCGTGAACACTATATTGCCCGAGCCTTCGCTGCCCGCCGCCCCGTCAGAGCTTATCTGTATCGTCACGGCGGTGGAGCGCAAGCCGAGCATCGCCCGCACTCCCGCGCCCGTCATTTTCACGCCGCCGATTTTCAGCGATGCCACGCGCCCCGCATCGTCGTATGTAATGTCCGTTATCCACGTCCCGGCGTCGTCGCCGAAAACGGCGTCCGGCAGGGCTTTTGACGCTGTTTCCTTGAAATCCTTCAATGAAATTGTCACGGCGGATATCAGCCCAGGCGCGTCCTCCTCCGTTTCGGGACTCGGCACGCTGATAAGATAGGGCTTCGCCCCCTGCCAGACGTCCGCGGCGCTTTCCGTGCTGCCGTAGGACGAGGCGTGAAACGCCGCGAGAATCGGCTGCGAATCATATGTGATAAAAATCCCGTCCGTATCCGCGACGGCGGCGCGCAGCTTTGCGAGATTTTGTTCATACTCCGCGCCCCATTTCTCCCGCAAAGTCTCGTCAGACGAGAATGCGGCGCAGCAGGTGGAATCGGTACATACATCGGCGTTTTCATGCTTTTTCGGCTCGGCGACGGAGATATTGTACCACACATATGTTCGCGCTGCAGCCGCCTGAGCGCGCAGCGCCTCCGGCTCAAAGCTTGCCGGCATCTCCCCCGCAACGGCTCCGACGAGATACTCAAACATACTCATTTCGCGCACAGTTTCCCCGTCCTTTACGCGGACGCTCACACGGGCGTCCGCCTCGCCCGGCTGCGGCTGCGTAATCGGAGCGCGCGTCTCCTGCGGTATTGAGACATCGCCCCCCGGGGGGCTGTCCGCGCCGGAAGCACCCTTCATCGGAAGCATAAGCGCGGACACGACGGACAGCGCCGCGGCGAAAACGCCGAGCGCGAGAGAAACAAGCGCAACCTTTTTCATAATCGGCTCCTCATTTGTTGACTTTCCCCTATGCACTGGTGTATTATTAGACGGTGACCTCCGCCCGTCGGCGCGTTATGCCTCAACGAACAGCCGCGCCGCGGTATAAATCTATTTTGAATGGTTGGTGTTTATGCGAAAATATGCCATTGCCTCCGGCATTTTGGCTGTGTCCGGCGGATGGAGCGGGTTTTTTCTGCGGCGTTTGGAGCTTCAAAAAGCGTTTGAGCCGGACACGGGGCTGCCCGCTGCGGGGAATGCTTCCACGACGGCGATTATTATCTATGTATTTTTCATTCTGGCGGTGGCTGCCGCCGTCGCGATATTAATTCGCGTCCGTTTTGAGGCGAAAAAAACCTACCGCGAGGTGTTTCCTCCCTCCGGCGGGCAGCTTGTGTTCAATTTTGCGGTCTGCGCCGCAGCTGTTATCTCCGGCGTGCTGTGCTATTCAGAGGCGCGCGGAACGGAGCTTTTCCGGACGCAGCTGCTTATCGCGGCGATGACGGCGCTTGCGGGGCTGGCGCTGCTGGGGCTTGCCGCTATGGCTATGCGGGAGCGGGAATCGCAGTCTAAGCTGCCGCTTGTCCTCGCGGTTATTCCCGAGCTGTTTTTCACTGTGTGGTTGCTGATTTTATATCGCGCCAACCAAACGAACCCCATACGGCTTGAGTACGTATTTCAAGCGCTTGCCATGGTGTCAGCCGCTATGGCGGCGTATTTCAACGCGGGCTTTGTCTGCGCCAGACCCGCGCCCGCGCGCGCTGTATTCAGTCACGCGGCGGCGGTGTTCTTCCTGCTTACGGCGTCGGCGGACGCTGTGCCGCAATCTCAAAAGCTGGCGTTCGTCGCCTTTGCAAGCTTCTTCGCCGTAAATCTTGTCCGCCTCATGGCGGGACTTATTCCAAGACAGCCGAAGGCGGCGGAATCCGCTCCCGAGGTCGAGCCCCCCGCGGCAGAGACTCCCGCCGCTCCCGAATCAGAATAAATACAAGAATCGGGGGGACTATTGCGCCGCCGCGGAACAAATTTTATCTTCCTGATGACTTTCGAAATGACTGTCTAAAATACTCCGCAGGGCGCTGCAGCTGCCGCAATGAGACTGCACCAGTGTGATGTTTCCGCGTGCCGCGCGGCTTCGCGCCGTCTTTGCCATCTCGTGCGAAACGGGATTTGTAAACAGCACGATAAGGTCCGGGCTTCCGATAAAGTCGTGAAGCCCGCCTTTTATTTTGGTGAAAACCTTTGCTTCGCAGTCGTATTCCTTACAGATGCTTTTGTACTTACACTCCATTCTCTCATTGCCGCCGACGATTACTATGCTCATTGTTGTAACTGATCCTTTCTGTTTGCCATATAATATGGTAGTGGGCGCGGCTTGCGTGTTTATAGCAACTAACTAATTATGTAAACGCTACCGGGGATAAATTTATGTCCGAATTTTGCGCCCGTATGGACGCCCGCACCTACTGATTAGCAAATTCTAATGACATTGTAGCATACTCTAAGCAGCTTGTCAAGCCCTTTTTGGAAAATTTCCAAAAAAATTTTTTTGGCGGATAATTCCCCTGCTTTTCACACGTGCATGGCGCCGGGCATAATCACGTCCCGCAGACTTGTTCCGGGCAGTTTGGTGTCGTCCCCCAGCAGCGACGCGGGATGTATTGACCACGCGCCATAGCGTTGCCGTATCGTCTCCACGGCATCGTCCAAACGCCGCCGCCGTTCTCTCGGGGCGCTGTCCGAAAACAACTCCAGCTGCACGGGCTCGGCGTCAGAGCTGAGTCTGATAGCCCGGACGGTTATCGCCCGCACAGGCTTATACCACGAATAATTGCCCGCGAACAGTCGATGCGCCGCCTCCGCAAGCTCCATCGGACTTTGCGTGGGATAATCAAGGCGCGCCTGATATTGCTTGAAAGAGAAATCGCAAGCCTTTACCCCTATTTGCACGCCGTGCGCCTCCAGCCTATGCTTGCGCAGCCTATGCCCGATATCCTGCGTAAGATAGAGCATTACGCGCCACACCTCACCGTTATCGCACAAATCGGTCACGCACGTTGTGCCGTGACCCACGGATTTCACCGGCTGCTCATAATCCATGTGCGCAACCCGTGATTCGTCAATGCCGTTGGCATACATCCATAAAACAGCGCCGTTTTTGCCGAACCAGCATTGCAGCACCTCCGGGGGCAACCGCGCGACATCCCCGACGGTTTTGACGCCGTGCATAGCGAGCTTAGCAGCCGTTGCCCGCCCGACGCACAGCATATCCCCCGCAGGCAGCGGCCACACCTTGCGCTTGTAATCCTCACGGCTGATCACCGTTATGGCGTCCGGCTTGCGCATATCAGAGGCAAGCTTCGCCACCACCTTGGTGTATGACACCCCGATGCTCACTGTCAGTCCAAGCTCACGCTTTACGCTTTGCCGTATATCCTCCGCGATGCCCTCGGCGCCGCCCGGACAGCCGGTAACGTCAAGCCAGCACTCATCCATCCCGAACGGCTCAACCAGGTCCGTATAGCGTTCATAAATCGAGCGCGTCAGGCGCGAATACTCAAGATACTGCTCATAATGCGGCGGCACGGTGATAAGCCCGGGGCACAGCGCGCGCGCCTGCCAAGATGCCATGCCGGTTTTAACACCGGCGCGCTTCGCCGAGTCCGATTTTGCCAGCACTATGCCGCGCCTGTCCTCGCCGGAGCCGCACACCGCCACGGCTTTTCCGCGCAGCGACGGATCAAGCACCATTTCAACCGAGGCGTAATAGCTGTTCAAATCGCTGTGCAGTATGTCTCTCGTCATTTCCGTTGACCTCCCCGCCCGAATATTTACGCATAAAACTTCCTCTTGACAAAGGCACTAATAAGCAGTATACTACCTCATACATCCCCTGCAAGGGATAATAATAGCACTTAGAGGAAGTTTAGTCAACGATAAATTGCACTTAGGGTAAAGATATTTTCAAGGGGGTACACCAATCGGATGAACACGACGATGGCTGACAAGGTAAAAAAGCACCGCGAAAGCGCGGGCTTGACGCAAAAACGTCTGGCGGAGATGATATCCGTATCGCCGAAAATTATTTCGTTTTACGAGCGCGGGATGTCGCGTCCCAGAGGGACGACGGCGTATAGGCTCGCGCGGGCGCTGGGTGTGTCGGCGGAGTATCTGCTGGACGACGAAATTTCAGACCCGTTCCACGGCATAGCCGCCGACCCGTATGTCGAGCAGACGCGTGACCGCTATGGCGCGCGGGCAGGGCGCGAGGCAGAGCGACTGCTGCGCGGAAATCTCGCGTTGTTTGCGGGCGGAGAGCTTTCCTCCGACGAAATGGACAGCTTTTTCTCCGCTATTACAAAGGCGTATTGGGCGGCAAAGGAGGCGGCGCGGGTCACCTTCGGGCGCAATCAGACCGCAGATGTGGACGATTGACGGCATTTGCGCCAAGGCGCGCGCCTTGATGAAGCTAGCGCGGGAGCCTATGCTGCTTGCGCGGGATATGGGCATACTCGTGCGTTATGAGTCCATGGGGACAAGCGAGAGAGCCTGCAAGGGCTTTTATGTCTACGCGTTCCGGCGTCACGTTATCACCATAAACGGCGACTTATCCGAGGACGCCGCCCGCATCGTCCTTGCGCATGAACTGGGTCACGCCGCGCTGCATCGGGACGCCGCGCAGCTGCGCGCGTTCCACGATTTCTCGCTGTACGACACATCAAAGCTGGAATACGAGGCAAATGTATTTGCAGCAGAGCTGCTTTTGGACGACGACGAGGTGATCGAGCGACTTAATGAGGACACCTTTTTCTTCCTCGCGGCGCGTGAGCTGCGTGTACCGCCGGAGCTGCTGGACATCAAGTTTCGCACCCTGAAGCACCGCGGATATCAAATCGACCTGCCATTGATGGCAAAAAGCAATTTTCTCAAAAACGCGCTGGAATAACGGACGAAGGGAGGGCGGCAGCCATGTGCGGAAGATTTTATATCGAGCCGGATTCCCCGACGCTTGCGGATATATTGACGCGGGCGCAGGGCTGGAGATACGGGGACTTGCCCCTCAAAACAAGCGGGGATGTTTACCCCACGGATATTGTCGCCGCCCAAACAGGCACGGGGGAATACGCACCGATGAAATGGGGCTTTACATCCTTCGGCAAATCGATAATATTCAACGCGCGCAGCGAAACCGCAGGCAATAAACCGATGTTCCGCGACGCGATGCGCGCGCGGCGTTGCCTGATTCCCGCAAGCGGATATTACGAATGGAGGCGCGACGGCAAGCAAAAAATTAAATACCGCTTCTATATCCCTGACGACATTATGTACCTTGCGGGTTGCTGGCGCCGTGAGAGCGACGCCGATCCGGACGCTCCGCCGCGCTTTGTCATATTAACGCGCGCCGCTACGCCGCAGCTTGCGGAGATACACGACCGCATGCCGGTCATCATCCCGCGCGAGTACGCGGAGGACTGGCTCGGCGGCGAGTCACCGACGTTAGCGGGGGATAGGGTGGTATGCCGCATTTCTGAGGGACATCCGCCACGTGTCTAGGCGCGGGGGAGCGCTTGAAATAATCTCTGCTTTGCGATATCATACGGAAAAACAGAGCGGTGAAAGGATTGATATCGTATGAACCAAGCGACAAAGAGGGTGGCGGTCGTGATGGGCTCAGACTCTGACCTTGCCGTCGTCGGCGACGCG
>JAIRRO010000019.1 GCA_031255955.1 Oscillospiraceae bacterium | reverse complement strand
CGTTCCTTTTCGATAATGCGGCTGACCGTGGCGGGTGTTAATGGCTCAAGGTAAATCTTGTCCGCCATTGCGCTGTCCGTCATAATGGTGGCGGGGTTGGAGTTGACAAGAACGATTTCTATACCATCGTCCCGCAGGACTCGGCAGGCTTGCGTACCCGCGTAGTCAAATTCCGCGGCTTGTCCGATGACGATGGGACCGGAGCCGATGACAAGAACTTTTTTGATGGTTGTGTCAAGAGGCATTGCCGCCGCGCCCTCCTTTCATTCCTGTCATTCTTGCAATAAAATCGTCGAACAGCCACGAGGCGTCGCGCGGACCGGAGCAAGCCTCCGGGTGAAACTGCACGCTTCTGATTGGCGCGTTTTTATAAATAACGCCCTCGTTTGTGCCGTCGTTGACGTTTACGAACCACTCTGTGCCGACGCGCGCGTCAATGCTGCGCGAGACGACGGCATAGCCGTGATTTTGGCTGGTTATGTAGGTTTTTCCCGTCGTAAGATCCTTTGCGGGCTGATTTGCCCCGCGATGCCCGTATTTCAGCTTTTCGATTTCAAAGCCGTGAGCCAGCGCAAGCAGCTGATTGCCGAAGCATATACCGAAAATCGGTATATTGAATTCAATAATCCGCTTCAGGTTAGAGATAATCGGCGCGTTTTCCTCCGCACGCGGGTCGCCGGGACCGTTAGAGAGCATAATGCCGTCCGGCGCGAGCGCTAATATCCGCTCCGGCGGCGTGTCATACGGCAGCACCGTCACGGCGCAGCCGCGGCGCGCCAGTTCGCGGACGATGTTGTTTTTCAGCCCGTAGTCAATAAGCGCCGCTTTAAGCGTCCCCTCGGGGTTTTCCGTGTATTCCGATCTCACAGAGCAATTTTTCACGCTGTCGCGTATGACGAAGCTTTTCACGGCGTCTGGTACGCCGACGGGCTTTGTCGGGGTGATTAAACCGTTCATAACGCCGGACTCGCGCAGGATTTTTGTCAGGCGGCGCGTGTCTATCCCATACAGCCCGACAACGCCGTGAGACCTTAAAAAAGCGTCAAGCACGCCCTCGCTGCGAAAATTTGAGGGGTCTTGACACCATTGTCTTACGATATATCCTTTTGCCGCCGGCTCAGCGCTTTCAAAATCCTCCGGAATAACGCCGTAATTACCGATGAGCGGGAACGTCTGCGTTATGATTTGCCCGTAATAGCTCTTGTCTGTCAGGGTTTCGAGATAGCCCGTCATGCCCGTTGTAAAAACCGTCTCGCCGATAACCTCACCCTCGGCGCCGAAGCCGTAACCCTCAAAAACCGTGCCGTCCGCGAGAACCAAGTATGCCCTGCGCGCCATAAGCAGCCCCCCTTATCTAAACCTCGGAAATACCCGCAGGATAATTCCCGTCAGCTATTCTACAGTATGTCCCGCGCAATGTCAACTCCAATCGGGCGAGAGGAGAAAATCGCGGATATTTTTATGCTTCACGCCGTCGCGGCTCATATACGCCTCTCGTTTAATCATAAAAAATATAACCCCCTCTGAGTACAATGAGGGGATTATATCACAGTTATAACTGAGACGCAAGCGGGGGATGGGGAGCGATTCAGTTATAACTGAATCGTATGAAGCGAATTATTCCCCAATCAGTCCAGACCCTTCAGGCTTGCTTCCAGATTGGCGATCAGCGCGCGGGCTTTGTCCGCGCGTTCGCGCTCGGCGGCTACGACGCGCTCGGGGGCTTTTGCGGTGAACTCCGCATTGGAGAGCTTCGATTCCAGCCGCTCTAAATCCGCGCGCGCTTTTTCAAGCTCCTTCGTGATACGGGCGCGTTCCTTTTCCGTGTCCACAAGCTCGCGCAGCGGCATATATATCCGCGCGGAGTCCGTTGCGGCGGACACCATAGAATCTGTATCCGCGGGGGCGGAACGCGAGACGATAACATCGCCCGCGTATGCCAGACGCGCGATGTACACCAAGCCCGCCTCAAAAATCTCCGGATTGTCGGAAACTATTGTAAGGCTCGGACGCTTGGACGGCGGGACGCTCATCTCCGCGCGGCGGGCGCGCACGGCACGTATCGCAGCCATCACGCGCTCAAAATCGGCAGCCTCGCGCGGGAAGTCGAGCGCGGCGGTATATTCCGGATAAGTCTGTATCATCAAGGCGTCGCCCTCGTGGGGGAGAGCTTGCCAAATTTCCTCTGTGATGAACGGCATAAACGGGTGCAGGAGCTTTAAGATTTCTGTCAACACATACAGCAGCATTTTCTGCGCAGAGGCAGCCGCGTCCGCATCGCCGGAATTGAGGCGCGGCTTGGAAAGCTCGATATACCAGTCGCAAAAATCGTCCCAAATAAAATCATATATCTTCGCGGAGGCAAGACCCAGCTCGTATTTATCAAGATTTTCCGAAATTTCACGCGTGGCGGCGGCAAGGCGCGAGAGAATCCATTTATCCTCCGGTTCAAGCGCGGCGGGCAGCTCGTTTTTGTCCGTTGTCAGGTTCATCATCACGAAGCGCGCGGCGTTCCATATCTTGTTGGCAAAGTTGCGCATTGCCTCGCAGCGCTCGGGATAAAAGCGCATATCGCTGCCCGGGGAGTTGCCGCTTATCATATTCATACGCAGTGCGTCCGCGCCGTATTGATCAATGATATCCTGCGGATCTATGCCGTTGCCCAATGATTTTGACATTTTGCGTCCCTTGTCGTCGCGCACAATGCCGTGTATAAACGCCGTGCGAAACGGGACGTCACCCATAAACTCCATGCCGGAGAATATCATGCGGGCAACCCAGAAAAATATAATTTCATATCCGGGCGTTACTACCGTTGTCGGATACCAAAAATCCAGCTCCGGGGTGCGGTCCGGCCAGCCGAACACGGAAAACGGCCACAGCGCGGAGGAAAACCATGTATCCAGCACGTCGGGGTCGCGCTTTATGTCGGCGCTGCCGCATTTTTCGCACTTGTCCGGGTCGTCGCGCGCTACGGTGATATGTCCGCATTTTTCGCAGTGCCACGCGGGTATCTGATGCCCCCACCATAACTGGCGTGAGACGCACCAGTCGCGCACGTTTTCCATCCAGTTCATATATGTTTTCGCGAAACGTTCAGGCACAAATTTCATGCGCCCGTCGCGGACTACATCCATCGCGGGCTCTGCCAGCGGCTGCATTTTTACAAACCATTGATTGGAGGTTATTGGTTCAACCACTGTCCCGCAGCGCTCGCATTTTCCGACGCTGTGCGTGTGCTCCTCAATTTTCACAAGCTGTCCGAGTGCTTGCAAATCCTCGATAATCGCACGCCGCGCGTCGTAGCGGTCAAGTCCGTCATACTTGCCGCCGTTGATGATTTTGGCGTCGTTGTCCATCACCAAAATCCGCTCTAAATCGTGGCGGTTGCCGACCTCAAAGTCGTTAGGGTCGTGGCACGGCGTAATTTTCACACAGCCGGTGCCGAATTCGCGGTCAACATATTCGTCCGCTATTACGGGTATCTCGCGGTTCATCAGCGGCAGAATCACTGTTTTGCCGATGAGATGAGAATAGCGCGCGTCATCGGGGTGAACGGCGACAGCCGTGTCGCCCAGCATTGTCTCGGGGCGCGTCGTCGCGACGACCACGAATTCATCGGAATTTGTGACGCGGTATTTAATATGCCAAAAATGCCCCGCTTGCTCTTCGTGCTCAACCTCGACATCGGAAAGCGCGGTGACGCACCGGGGGCACCAGTTGATAATGCGCTCGCCCTTGTAAATGAGTCCTTTTTCATACAGGCTGACGAAAAATTCGCGCACGGCGCGTGAGCAGCCTTCGTCCATCGTGAAGCGCTCGCGCTCCCAGTCGCATGAGCTGCCCAGCAGCTTCAGCTGTTCAATTATCCTGCCGCCATACTCCGTTTTCCACTCCCAAACGCGTTCTACAAATGCCTCGCGCCCGAGGTCGTGGCGCGAAACACCCTCTCCGCGCAGCTCCTTTTCGACGCGGGCTTGCGTGGCTATGCCCGCGTGGTCGGTGCCCGGTACCCACACGGCGGCATATCCGCGCATACGCTTATAGCGCGTTAAGACATCCTGAATGGTGTTATCCAACGCGTGACCGAGGTGGAGTTGCCCCGTGACGTTCGGAGGGGGAATTACAATGGAAAACGGCAGCTTGGACGAATCCGGCTCCGCGTGGAAATATCCGCCGTCCAGCCACATTTTATATATTCTGTCCTCGGTTTTTTTCGGATCATATACCTTTTCAAGCTCAGCCATTCTGACAACCCCTATTCGGCAAGAAATCTGTTATATCGCCCGATAGAGCGGGCATCAAGCGTGACGGTAGCCTCCGCGACGCTGTCGGTGTAGTTTATTCCGTTGACGCGCCATTTTTTATAAAGCTCATCGAGTACAGAGCTGTCGGCATAGGGGATATGAAGCGTCACCGTGCGGCTGGACGCGCCTAAAAGGCGTTCTGAAAGCGCCAGCAGGCTGTCCACACCTTCTCCCGTTTTGGCGGAAAGTGAGACGATGTTATCCCCGTGCGGCAAAATATCCGCGCCCTGTAAGTCGCATTTATTAAAAACCTCGATCCGCGGCGTTTCGCCCGCGCCGAGCTGCGAAATAAGCTCGTCCGTCACGCGAGTCTGCTCGCGCCACGCTGAATTGGAGGCGTCGATGACGTGCAGAACAAGGTCGGCGTAGCGCAGCTCGTCAAGCGTCGCGCGGAAGGCGTCCACCAGATGGTGGGGCAGCTTGCGGATAAAGCCGACGGTATCAACGATTAGCGCCTCTGTGGAATCGGAAACGCGCGTGCGGCGCGTTGTGGTGTCCAGCGTGTCAAAGAGCCTGTCCTCGGCGTGAATACCCGAGCCTGTGAGCTGATTAAAGAGCGTGGATTTCCCCGCATTTGTATATCCGACAAGGGCAATGACGGGGATTTCGTTTTTCTCGCGGCGGCGGCGCTCCGTGGCGCGGTCGCGCATTACCTCTGAAATCTCGCGCTCTAAGCGCGCAATGCGGTTGCGGATATGCCGCCGGTCTGTCTCAAGCTGCGTTTCGCCGGGTCCGCGTGTGCCAATCGGCGCGGAGGTACCGGTTTGGCGGACAAGATGCCCCCACATTCCGGACAGGCGCGGCAATATGTATTTATACTGCGCCAGCTCAACCTGAATACGTCCGACGCGGGTGGCAGCCCGCTCTGCAAAGATATCAAGAATTAGCGCGGAACGGTCAATTACGCGCACACCAAGACTATCCGACAGCGCGCGCAGCTGAGACGGGGTGAGGTCGTTATCAAAAACGGCAAGCTCCGCGCCCTCCGCCTCAATAAGCGCCTTCATCTCCAGTGCCTTGCCGTGCCCGATGAACGAACGCGGGTCAGGCGACTGCCTGTTTTGCAAAACGCGCCCGACGGATACGCCCCCGGCGGTTTCAAGCAAAGCCTCCAGCTCGTCAAGCGTTTCATCGCCGGAGCGGTCGCCAGGCTCCATAGACTCGGCGCAAAGCCCTGCCAGCACCGCCTTTTCTTTTGCATTAAGCTGCGTTTCAATCATTGACAATAAAAGCCCTCACACGTCCCCAAACAGCCCGATATACACGCTTTAATGAAGAAAAAGCCCGGCTTAACGGGTTTTTTCTTGTCACGCCGGGACTATTGCTTTATGCCGAACTTGCGGTTGAACTTATCAACGCGTCCGCTTGTATCGACAAGCTTTTGCTTCCCCGTGTAAAACGGATGGCACTTCGAGCAGATTTCAACCTTGATGTCCTGCCTTGTGCTGCCCGTTTCGATTACCTCACCGCAGGCGCACCGTATTGTCGTCTGCGCGTAATCGGGATGAATTCCCTGTTTCATTAACGCTCACCTCCATATATAATTGCGTGATGACTATATTTGAATTGTGGCTGTCGCGCTGCCATTGCGCTATTCCGCACAACGCCACGATAAGGGAGTATATCACACCTGCCGCGCGAACGCAACAACTTTTTTTGAGGGGCTCTTTTCCTAACAGAGTGAAAGGATCAAGAAAAGAGATTAAATGGTTTCTTTACCCCGATCGATGTCGCAAACATTGTTTCGAAATTTTCAAATCCTTTCATCCCCGTTCACCTCATGCCATTTTACCTCTTTTACGGGGAAAAGAAAAGAGCCCGTTTTGTGTTCTCACCCGACGGGGGGCTTGAACCACGTTTGCGGCGGAGCGTCGGGTCCGCCGATGCGATACACCTCACCGGTGGATTTGCGCTTGAAAAACAGCCGTTGGTTGATGGGATAGCGCATTGATATCGCGCTGTTCGGACACGCCTCTACACAGCAGCCGCAGAACCAGCATTCATCCGGATAGATGACAATCGGAGGTTCGCCTTTTTGCGGGCTTGGCATTATGGTCTGTACGCGGCAATGCTCCGCGCAGCGATTGCAACCGACGCAGCGCTCGGGGTCTATTGTCACGGTTTGATTCGGCGCGATGGGGTTCGGCGTGAGATACGCCTTTTTCATATTGCTGTCCATCTTATTTCTCCCTCCCGAAACCGTTTTCGAGCGAGCGACAGGCGGCGTAATTATCTTCATATGTCGGCGCGTAGGGCGCCTTCAGCCACCAGTTATCCTCTTTATATGTGCGTATCAGCTCGCCGTTTATCAGCTTGGTGAACATTATTTTGCCTGCGTTTTCAGGCTCGGACAAGAAATTCGCGATGCACAGGTGCAGATAAATCTCCGCGACCGTCACGCGGCTTTCAGCCTCCAGCACGCGTGACAGCTCGTGCGGGTTGCGCGCGTATGTCGCTTGCATTTCGTGCCTTTTTATGCTGTCCAGCCACATTAAGCCGTGCTTGCAGAGCGCCGGTGTGCGGAAATCGCCGCAGTCCTGCTGCATCACGCGGTTAAGCCCCATCCACAGCTCCTTCCAGCTTACCTGCGCGTCGGGGGAGTCCATCCGCGTGACGGGCGCGTACACACGCTTTTTCTCAGCCGCGATTTGAGCCTCGCTGACGCGCCCCTGCGTGACGCCTTGCGCGTATTCGGCAGCCCTGTTTCCGGCATACGCGCCGCTTGAACCTGCGACAGCCCCGCCCTGACCGGATTCTGAGCCGGACGCAAACAGCCCCGGGACATTGCTCATTTGATTCCAGTCGGTGGCTATGCCGCGCAGCGTGTCGGCTTTCCAGAACTTATTGTTGTCAGGCTCGCCCTGAAACCAGTCCTTCCATTGGTTACCGAAGCTTTCCGGGGTCATCACGGGGCATTGCAGCATATCCGTATCGGGGTTGAAGCCCGCCTTGTTGTAATAATCATAGATGGCGAAGCGGGTGCGCCCCTCGTTGCCGACCATTAAGCCCCAGATGCCGCGCTTTTCGTGCTCGGGGAGGGATGAAATGTCCGCCCACAGGGGCAGCTCATAATA
>JAIRRO010000103.1 GCA_031255955.1 Oscillospiraceae bacterium | reverse complement strand
CGCCCGGACGCGAATCCGATGATATATGCCTACGAGGAAAGCAACCCCGACTATAAGGGCTTGCTTAAGGTCGGCTATACGACTGTTAATGTCGAGCAGCGTGTCGCCCAGCAGTATCCAACGAAACCTTCCTGCCCATCACAACTCCGCGCTATCTATATCTGTCGGGGACGCCGTTCAGGGCAATAAACTCCGGCGAGTTTATAGAAGACCAGATTTACAATTTAAAGAACAGGAACAACACCTTTTTTCATAGTTATGAAATCAACGTCTGCGCCGGAACAGGCGCCGGCGTTGGTCTTGCCGCCCTTGCCCCTGTGCAAAAATCTATGGGTGACCCGCTCAAAACAAAAACCATCACGCTCTCCTGCGGCAAACTCACCACAGGTGTGACTGTTAAACCGTGGACAGGTATCTTTATGCTCCGCAACCTGTCAAGTCCGGAGACTTACTTCCAAGCGGCGTTTCGTGTACAAAGCCCATGGGAGGTCGATACCGGCGGCGGCAAACGCGAAATTATGAAGCGCGAATGCTATATCTTTGATTTCGCGCTTGACCGCGCATTAAGGCAAATCTCTGATTACAGCTGCAGGCTCGACATAAACGAAAGCAACCCGGAAAAGAAGGTCGCGGAGTTTATCAACTTTCTGCCGGTTATCGCATATGACGGCAGCACAATGAAGCAAATCAGCGCAAGCGATATCCTTGACATCGCAATGGCGGGTACGTCGGCGACGCTTCTTGCCCGGCGCTGGGAGAGCGCGCTCCTTGTCAACGTGGATAATGCCACCCTTACCCGCCTGATGGCGAATGAGGACGCTATGCGGGCATTGATGAGTATTGAAGGCTTCCGAAGCCTGAACAACGACGTCAACGATATTATTATTGCCTCCGAGAAGGTGAAGAAGGCAAAGGCAAGCGGAGAGAAGCCCACGCCCGCCGCGAAGAAAGAACTGACCGACGCTGAAAAGGAACTAAAATCCAAGCGCAAAGCGATTCAAGAAAAGCTCATCAAATTTGCGACGCGCATTCCGGTATTTATGTACTTGACGGACTTCCGCGAATACAGCCTGAAAGACGTAATCACGCAGCTGGAGCCGGGGCTGTTCAAGCGGGTCACAGGCTTGGATGTCAAAGATTTTGAGCTGCTTGTGTCGCTTGGCGTGTTCAATGGCGCGCTTATGAATGACGCAGTTTATAAATTCAAGCGGTATGAGGATTCCAGCCTGTCTTACACGGGTATCGACAGGCATAAAGGCGAGGCTGTCGGCGGCTATGATACTGTTCTCACACGCGGCGAATACGATAGGCTCTTTGGCTCGCAGCAGGTATCTATGTCGGAGGTTGTCCGGTCTCACCCGCCGCTTATTTCCTCCGCGCGGGCGTCGCAGGCGATTATCGCCTCGATAATCGCGGAGCGGAAGCCGTGACGCTCCAGCGCGCGAACAGCTTCTATCGTGCTGCCGGAGGGGGAGCATACGTTGTCCTTCAGCTGTGCGGGGTGTTCGTCGGATTCAAGCGCCATTTTCGCCGAGCCGAGTACAGCCTGCGCCGCGAGACGGCGCGCTGTCGCGCGCGGTATTCCGTTGCGCACCGCGGCGTCCGCCATGGCGTCTATCATAATAAACACATATGCCGGGCTGCTTGCCGTCAGTCCCGTTATCCGCGCAAGCAGCCGTTCATCCATAACGGCAGCCTCGCCGCAGGCGGATAAAAGCGCTGTAATTTTGTCTTTTTCAGCCTCCGTCAAGCCCTCTCCAAAGGCTGTACACATCGCGCCCGCGCCGACAAGCGCCGGGGTGTTCGGCATCACACGCACGACGCGGCAGGCGCCGCCCGTCAGCATCGTTATTTTTTTAATGGAAAGCCCGAGGACGATGGAGAGCAGAATTTTATCCTTGCCGAGCGCCCCCGATATCGATTGCAGCACAGAGGGCGCGGCGTCCGGCTTTACGGCAAGCACAATTAAATCGCACCGCCGCGCAAGTTCCGGGGCGCTCTCCGCTATCGAAACGCCGTGCTCCGAGGCAAGCGCATTTGTTTTCGCGGAATCTCCGTCGCAGCAGCAGGCGTTTTCCGCCGTCAGAGCGCCGCTCTGCAGCATCCCGCGCAGCAACGCGCCGCCCATATTCCCGACACCGATAAAACCCGTAATCATATAATTTTGCCCCTTTCCGCCTTGTCGCCGGCGCGCGTTTTATACGTACATTTGCATCATAGCCCGCTCCCGCTCCGTTGTGTAGGGGGAGTCCCAAAACGTCTGCTTGTACGTTTTCAGCTCGTTTCGCATATATCGCAGCGGCGCGTAGCAGCGCGCCAGCCCCAGCCGCGTGATTTTTTCCACAGAAGAGAGCATATATGCCCACTCGGCGTGCCGCGCGGCGTCCCGAAGCTCCGGAAAACGCGCGCTTATGAATTCCTCGCGCTCGCGGTATGCCGCCAGATGCTCCACAATGTAGTCCGCCGTCAAATCCCGCTCGTCAGGTTCTGTAAAGCCGCGCCGGTATATCAGCCCGCCGACGACAACGGCGGTACCCGCCGCGGCATAGAGCTTATAGCAGACTGGCAAATCGCACAGCTGCACATTTTCGGGGAAGCTCACCCCCTCAAATAATCGCCGACGGAGGACTATGCCCGTAAGGCTCTCCGAAAACACCCCGCCGCGCAGATGCTCAAGCAGCGCGCCGGGCGCATCCAAAACGCGCTCGCCGGAGACTGATGCCTCATCAATATCGCCCCCGCTGCCGACGGCAATATCCGCGCCGTGCGACACGGCGGCTGATATCAGCGCGTCAAAATATCCCGGCGCGGCGTCATCGCCCGCGTCCGCGAAGGCGATAAATTCCGTTGCGGCAGAGGCTAATCCCGCGTTTCGCCGCGCGCCGCGGGAGCCTGCGCCCGGCACGGCAAAGCCCTCCTCCGCCACCAAGCTGAGCATTAACACATCACCTCCATATTTCCACCGTTTCATTATACGAAAATCATTCCGCGCCGTCAATTCATATTTTCGACAGATTACCCGAGCGGGCTTGACTATAATACAGGGCGGTGATGGACGTGCGCGTTGTTTACATAGATGAAATCTTTGCCCTAAATGCTGTTATGAACTATTTTCTCCTGCTTGCCGCCGCCGGAATCTGCGGACTCCCGGCGCGCCGCCTTCGCTGCTGCGCGGGGGCAGCCGTCGGCGGAGCTTATGCTGTGCTGGCGGCGCTGTGGGCAACGCCGCTTCTCGCCTCGCCCATGGCGAAGCTGCTATCGGGGCTTGCCGTGGCGTTCATCGCGTTCGGACGCACGCGGAGATTTATTCGGCAGGCGCTGGTGTTCTTCGGCGTGTCGGCGGCGGCAGCGGGAGCGGTTATGGCGGCGGCTATGCTTGGCGGCGGGAGAGGGCTCGGGAAAATAAATCCGCTGCTGTTCGCCGCGGCGATTATCCTCTGCCACGTAACGCTATCCGTAGTGTTCCGCCGCGCCGCGCGTGACGGCGGACGGCTGATGACGCTGAGGCTCTCCGTTGATACGCGAGAGGTGACGCTGCGGGCGATGGCTGACACGGGCAATTCGCTGTCCGACCCCGTGACGGGCGCGCGTGCCGCTGTCATATCCGCGCGCGACTCCCTGCCGCTGTTTCCGGAAGCCACGCGCGACGCGGTGAGCGCCGCCGTTAAGGCGGCTGTATCCCAAGGCTCGGCGGACGCCCTGACAGCGCTGAACGGGCTGGGCACCGGCGTGGTGTTCCGCGCTATTCCGTATACCGCCGTCGGCGTGGCGAACGGAATTTTACCGGCGTTCCGACCGACGCGCGCCCGCGTTGACGGACGCGAGTGCCGCGATATTATCGTGGCGCTCTCCCCGAACGATGTCGCCGATAATCTCACGTATTCGGCGCTGTTGTAGGATTAATAATTAAAATTCGGAGGTACAAAAAATGAAGCTCACGACAAAGACGAAAATTCTGTTATCACAGCTCCGGCTGCGCGTTCGCGCGGCGGCTGCGCTGCTCGGCATCACGTCCCCGCCCGCGATAATGTACATCGGCGGCAGCGATACCCTCCCGCCGCCCCTGACGCGGGAGGAGGAGGCGGAGCTGCTGGAGGCGCTATCGCACGGTGACGCCGACGCAAAACGGACGCTGACAGAGCGGAATCTTCGCCTTGTCGTATACATAGCCCGGCGCTTTGAGAACACGGGGGTGAATCTTGAGGACCTCATATCAATCGGCACGATCGGGCTTATCAAAGCCGTGGGAACGTATGACTCGGGCAAAAACATCAAGCTTGCGACGTATGCCTCCCGCTGCATTGAGAACGAAATATTGATGTATCTGCGCAAAATCAGCTCCCGCAGAACGGAAATATCCTTCGACGAACCACTAAGCTCCGATTGGGACGGCAACGAGTTGCTGCTGTCCGATATTTTAGGCACGGACGCCGATATGGTGATGCACCCGCTGGAGGACGACGCGGACAAAAAGCTCCTGTGGAGCGCCATCGACAAGCTCTCTGAACGCGAACGCGAGATTATCATAATGCGCTTCGGACTCGCGGGACGCCGCGAAAAAACGCAAAAAGAGGTCGCCGACATGATGGGCATATCGCAATCGTACATATCGCGCTTGGAAAAGCGCATAATCGTGAGGCTGCGGCACGATATTTCGAGGTATATTTGATGTGGGGGGCTCAGCTCCCAAGATACGCCGCTTTGACGGCGGGGTCGCGCAGCAGTTCGCTGCCGGGTCCGCTTTTTGTGATGCGTCCGGTTTCCATTACATAGGCGAGGTCAGCCGCGCCGAGCGCCATATTCGCGTTTTGCTCAATGAGCAGAATTGTCACCCCGCGCTGATTTATCTCGCGGATTATATCAAAAATGTCCCGCACGATAAGCGGGGCAAGCCCCAGTGACGGCTCGTCCATCATCATAAGCCGCGGGCGGCTCATCAGCGCGCGCGCGACGGCAAGCATCTGCTGCTCGCCGCCCGATAGTGTTCCTCCGTGCTGCCAGCTGCGCTCCTTGAGGCGCGGGAACAGCTGAAACACCCAGTTCAAATCCTCTGTCAGGCTGTCCCGGCGTAAAAACGCGCCTATTTTCAGGTTTTCCAGAACGGTTAAATCAGAAAATATGCGCCGCCCCTCGGGGACAAGCGTAATCCCGCGCCCGACGATAAGCGCGGCGTCCTTTGAGGTGATGTCCTCATCCATAAAACTGACAGAGCCGCTTTTCGGCTTCACCAAACCGGACACGGCTTTCAACACCGTGCTTTTTCCGGCGCCGTTAGCCCCGATAAGCGTCACGATTTTCCCTTCCGGCACATCGAAGGATATGCCCTTCACCGCTTCTATAGCGCCGTAATTGACTTTTAAATCACGAATTTTAAGCATCGTTTGCCACACCCAAATACGCGTCGATGACGCGTTGATTAGCCTGCACCTCGCGCGGAGCGCCGGACGCAATCAGCTTTCCGAAATCCAAGACGTATATGCGGTCGGAAATCCGCATTATGAGGTCCATATGATGCTCGATGATGAACACCGTCAGGGAGTATTTATCGCGTATGCGGCGGATTGTGTCCGCCAGCTCCGCTGTCTCCTGCGGATTCATTCCGGCGGCGGGCTCGTCCAGCAGCAGCAGGCGCGGACTTGTTGCCAAGGCGCGCGCTATCTCCAAATGGCGCTGCAAGCCGTATGGAAGATTGGCGGAAATTTCGTCCTTCAGATGCAGCAGCCCCTGCTCCTCCAGCAGCTCAAGCGCCTCGCTGTGTACGCGCTTTTCCTCGCGGCGACTAAGCTGCAGCGTTGCCGTAAGCACGTTGTGGCGCGTTCGCATATGCTTGGCTGCCAGCACGTTTTCCAGCACCGTCATCGTTCGGAACAGACGTATATTTTGAAATGTGCGCGCAATGCCGAGCCGCGTGATTTTATCGGGAGAGGTTCCGCGCGATATCTCCTTGCCCATAAAGCTCACCTTGCCGGAGGTCGGCTCATACACGCCCGTGACGCAGTTGAACGCCGTGGTTTTGCCCGCGCCGTTGGGTCCGATAAGCGCGACGATTTCGCCGTCGTTTATCTCCATCGACAGCCCGTCAACGGCTGTAACCCCGCCGAAACGCATTGTAAGCTCGTTAATCTGTAAAATATTCATTCGTCCGTCACCCGCCATCAGCCGCCCTCCGTGCCGGGGCGCTTTCGCTTTGCGCCGAACAGACGCTTGAAGAACGCCGCGATACCCTTCAGCGAAAATTCGCTGTCACCCATTATGCCCTTGCGATAGAACAGCACTATCGCCATAATTATCACCGCGAACACAACCTTGCGGAAGCCGGAGCGGAATATCGTGGGTGCGCTGATGCCCATAAAGGTTCCGCTGTCCAGTCCGCGCAGCCACCATTCCGACGCCGCGATAAACAGGAAGGAGCCGACGCAGCTTCCCGTCACAGAGCCCAGTCCGCCGATTACGACAATCAGCAAAATTTCATACGTCATTGCGGACTTAAAGGCGCTGGCTTGAACAGTTGTTTGATACATCGCCAGCATCGCCCCGCCGACGCCGGCGAAGAACGAGCTGATGACGAAGGACAGCTCTTTATGCGCGAACAGATTGATGCCCATCGCCTCCGCCGCGCGCTCATCGTCGCGAATAGCGCGAAACGCCCTGCCATAGCTGGATTTTAGCAGCAGCACCATCAAAAACACGCAGACGCCCGTGATAACAAACGGGACGAAGGTCGATAGATAAACCATGACTTCTCCGTCCGCGTTCGTGATATTAAAGCTGTCAAAGGTGGGGAATTTGCGCAGCAGATTTGAGCCGTTAGTTATCGGACCAAGCTTTTCCCACTGAAAAACGGCGCGGATTATCTCCGCGAAGCCGAGAGTCGCTATCGCCAGATAATCGCTTTTCAGCCGCAGGACGGGCAGCCCGACCAAAGCGGCGAACAGCGCGGCGGCGATACCCGCCATTACAAGCGCCACGACAACAGGCACGGTGAATTGAATTATGCCGCCGTCAAAGTATTGATACACATTCACGCGCTCCGCCACAGGCACGGTGAAAATACCGTAGGCATACGCGCCCACAAGCATAAAGCCCGCCTGACCCAGCGAAAACAGACCCGTGAAGCCGTTTAACATATTCATCGACACGGCGACGAGGGCGTAAATCGCACCCTTCTTCAAAACCGTGAACAGCATCGCCCGTGCCGGGAGTATTTGCTCCAGCGCAAAAATCAACGCGTAAAACGCCACCAGCAGCCCTGCCGAAACAATCTTTTGCGTCTTTGTCATCAGTAAATCAAAATTCCTTTCTCTGTATCTTAACTAAACCTTGTCCGTTTGCTTTTCCCCGAAAAGACCAGTGGGGCGCACGACAAGAATGATGATGAGCAGCACGAACGTAAAGGCGTCGCTGAACGTCGTCCAGCCCGAGCCGCCGCTTTTTATCACATTTTCGCTGATGCCTATCAGAAACGCGCCGATAACAGCGCCCGGTATCGAGCCTATCCCGCCGAAAACGGCGGCGACAAACGCCTTTAAGCCCGGCATAGCGCCGGAGGTCGGGACAATCGCCGTATAGTTGGCGAAATACAGCGCGGAGCCCACCGCCGCCAGAAACGAGCCGATGACGAACGTGACGCTGATAACGGCGTTGATTTTTATCCCCATCAAGCGGCTGGTTTCAAAATCACGCGAGACGGCGCGCATCGCCATACCGATTTTGGTCTTTTTAATCAGCAGCACCAGTCCCGCGATAAGCACCGCGGTTAAGATAGGTGTTATCACCGTTACGCGCTTCGTAATAGCGCCGAAAAGATTTATTGTATCGCTGACCCACGGAATAGTGGGATATGTCTTGGCAAGCCCGCCCGTAATATACAGCGCGACGTTTTGCACCAGATAGCTGACCCCGATGGCGCTTATCATCACGCTCATCCTCGGGGCGTCGCGCAGCGGCTTGTATGCCACGCGCTCCACGACGAAGCCCAGCAGCACGGTAAGCACCAGCACAAGCGGCAGCGAAAGCCACAGCGTCAGCGGACCTGAAAGATAAATCATAATCAGCCCCGCCGCCATAAAAATATCGCCGTGGGCGAAATTAATCAGTCTTAGTATGCCGTAAACCATAGTATAACCGATGGCGATAAGCGCGTACTGCCCGCCGACGGAAATACCCGCCAGTATGTATGGTAAATACCTCAATGCCGAAATCCCCCGTTTTTGCGCGCGCCAAGGCGCGTTTTTATGCTTACCGCAAATGATACCATAAAAAATTTTTTTCGTCAAGAAAATTGGTTTTCGGATATTTCAAAATTTCGCTTGACATCGGGCGCACAATGCTTTAATATATCGTTTGACGCTCCATTGGAGCTGAAATATCGGGGTGTGGCGAAGCTTGGTATCGCGCATGGTTCGGGACCATGAGGCCGCGGGTTCGAATCCCGCCACTCCGACCAACAAAATGTCAAGCCCCCGCCGAAAATATTTCAAAGCAGGGGCTTTGTTGTCCACAGCGACGGAGAGTATAATGGAGCGGGGGATGTGAGTAAATGGATACATTTTTGAAGGTTGTACGGGAAAATTCGTTCGTCATTATCGTTATGGGGCTGATGCTCGCGGGCGTCGTGGTGTTCAATATCATTCGCGCGCGCGGGATGGCAGGCTCAAACAAAACCTTTTTGGCGCGTTATCCGGACGCTGCCCGCATATATCTCACCATGCGCGGTATGGTCATCACGGAAACAGTCTCTGTTGTGAGCGTTGACGACGACAAGCCGCAGCTGTTCGCCGAGGTCGGCAGGATGGGCTTTTATTTATCGCCGGGTGAGCACGTCGTCGAAATGCGCTACAGCCGCACGCGCCCCGGTGTAATCATCAGAAGGGTAACTTCCGCCAGCAAGACGGTGAGGCAACCACTGAAGGTCGAACCGAACCGCGCGTATGTACTCGACTTCAACCGCGAAGAAGAGCGGTTTACGATAAACGAGATGTAAAAGAAAAGGGCGCGGGCTGTATGCCCGCGCCCTTTGTGCTGCGGTTATCCTCTTAGTTGGTGCCGATTACGACGCCGGAGCCGACGGTGCGTCCGCCTTCGCGGATAGCGAAGCGAAGACCGTTCTCGATGGCGATGGGGGTAATCAGCTCGACGTCCATATCGACGTTGTCGCCCGGCGCGCACATCTCGACGCCCTCCGGCAGGGTGATGACGCCCGTAACGTCCGTTGTACGGAAATAGAACTGCGGACGATAGTTGCTGAAGAAGGGCTTGTGGCGTCCGCCCTCGTCCTTGGACAGCACATACACCTGACCCTTGAACTTGGTCAGCGGCTTAATGGAGCCGGGCTGCGCGAGAACCTGTCCGCGCTCAACCTCTGTCTTGGCGATACCGCGAAGCAGCGCGCCGATGTTGTCGCCGGCTTCCGCGTAGTCAAGCAGCTTGCGGAACATTTCGATGCCGGTGACTGTCGTCTCTTTCGGCTCGTCCATAAGTCCGACGATTTGAACCTTGTCGTTCATATTGACCTTACCGCGCTCGACACGACCGGTGGCGACGGTGCCGCGCCCGGTGATGGTGAACACGTCCTCGATGGGCATAAGGAAGGGCATATCGCTCTTGCGCTCCGGCGTCGGGATGTAGCTGTCCACGGCGTCCATAAGCTCTTTGATGCACTGATACTCGGGGGCTTCGGGGTCTGTGGACTCAGACTCAAGCGCCTTAAGTCCGCTGCCCTTGATTATCGGGATGTCGTCGCCGGGGAAGTCATAGGTGGAGAGCAGCTCGCGAACCTCCATCTCGACGATTTCCAGCAGCTCGGGGTCGTCAACCTGATCTACCTTGTTGAGGAACACGACGATGGCGGGCACGCCCACCTGACGGGCAAGCACGATGTGCTCGCGGGTTTGAGCCATAGGACCGTCAGAGGCGGCGATAACGAGGATCGCGCCGTCCATCTGTGCCGCGCCGGTGATCATGTTCTTGATATAGTCGGCGTGACCCGGGCAGTCAACGTGCGCGTAGTGACGCGCGTCCGTTTCATACTCGACGTGGGCGGTGTTGATCGTGATGCCGCGGTCGCGCTCCTCGGGCGCCTTGTCGATCATATCATACGCCTCAAACTTCGCTTTACCGAGGAATGAGAGGTACTTGGTGATCGCTGCCGTGAGCGTCGTCTTGCCGTGGTCAACGTGACCGATGGTGCCGATGTTTACGTGCGGTTTGGTTCTTTCAAATTTTTGCTTTGCCATTTGGATAAGATCCTCCAATCATTTTGTTGCCTGTCCGGGATTTCCGTCAGGGTTAATTCAGGGTTATACAAGTGTAGAATATCACATTGTTTTGTGTTTGGCAATAGTTTTTTTCAGCATCGCCGCTTATTTTTTACCGGCGATCAATTCCTGCTGCAGTGACTTGGGCAGCTCGACGTAGTGACTGGGCTCCATGGTGTAGTTGCCGCGCCCCTGCGTTTTTGAGCGGAGATCCGTTGCGTAGCCGAACATTGTGGACAGCGGCACCGAGGCGTTTATTTCCGCTGCGCCGGAGCGGGTTTCCATTCCGTTTATCTGTCCGCGGCGGGCGTTAATGTCGCCGATGACGTCGCCCATATAGTCCTCCGGAACGGTGACGACGACCTTCATAATCGGCTCCAGCAGCGTCGGCTTGGCTTTCGCCATGGCTTCCTTGAAGGCTATCGAGCCGGCGATTTTGAACGCCATTTCCGATGAGTCCACCTCGTGGAAGCTGCCGTCATAGAGCGTTACCTTCGCGTCCACGACTTGGTATCCGGCGAGAATGCCCGCCTCCATGGCGCTGCGTATGCCCTCGTCCACGGCGGGGATATATTCCTTCGGGATGACGCCGCCGACGATTTTGTTCACGAACTCATAGCCCTTGCCGGATTCGTTCGGCTCCAGAATAATTTTGACGTGACCGTACTGCCCCCTGCCGCCCGATTGACGCACATAGCGCTGGTCGACGTCCGCCGTGCCGAGTATCGTTTCTTTGTAAGAGACCTGCGGCTTACCGACGTTTGCCTCCACCTTAAACTCGCGCAGCAGCCTGTCTACGATGATTTCCAGATGAAGCTCGCCCATGCCGGAGATTATCGTTTGCCCGGTGTCTTGATCCGTGTACGTTTTGAACGTCGGATCCTCCTCCGCCAGCTTTGAGAGGGCGATGCCCATTTTCTCTTGCCCTGCCTTTGTTTTCGGCTCTATGGCGACGCGGATGACGGGCTCGGGGAATTCCATTGATTCGAGTATGATGGGCTTTTTCTCGTCGCAGAGGGTGTCGCCCGTTGTGGTGTTCTTCAGACCGACGGCAGCGGCGATGTCTCCGGAATAGACCACATCGATGTCCTGTCTGTCGTTGGCGTGCATTTGCAGCAGCCGTCCCAGGCGTTCGCGTTGTCCCTTTGTGGAGTTGTAGATGGACGCGCCCTTTTCAGCCGAGCCGGAATACACGCGGAAGAATGACAGCCGCCCGACAAAGGGGTCGGTCATAATCTTAAACGCCAGCGCGGAAAACGGTTCGGAATCCGACGCGGGACGTGTGTCCTCCTCGTCCGTGTTCGGCAGGACGCCGCGAATGGCGGGGATATCCAGCGGGGACGGCATATATTCGACGATGGCGTCAAGCAGCTTTTGTACGCCCTTGTTGCGATAGCTGGTGCCGCATGTCACGGGAATCATATCGACGGCGACGGTAGCCCGCCGTATGGCGGCGCGGATTTTATCCGCCGGAATCTCTTTGCCCTCAAGGAACATTTCTCCGATGTCGTCATCAAAGAGTGAGATGGCGTCAATCAGCTTTTCGCGGTACTGCTCCGCCATTTCGCGCAGCTCGCCCGGAATGTCCTCCTCGCGCATATCCTGACCGAGGTCGTCGTAATAGACGTCAGCCTTCATCTCCACAAGGTCGATGATGCCCTTAAAGTCCGCCTCAGCGCCAATCGGCAGCTGGATGGGTACGGCGTTGCATTTCAGTCTGTCCTCAACCATTTTCAGGACGTTGAAGAAGTCCGCGCCCATGATGTCCATCTTGTTCACATATATCATACGCGGAACGTGATAGTGGTCGGCTTGGCGCCAGACCGTTTCGGACTGCGGCTCCACGCCGCCCTTAGCGCACATAACGGTGACAGAGCCGTCCAGCACGCGGAGGCTGCGCTCAACCTCTACCGTGAAATCCACGTGCCCCGGCGTGTCGATGATATTGATGCGGTGATCCTTCCAAAAGCAGGTTGTGGCGGCGGAGGTAATCGTAATGCCGCGCTCCTGCTCCTGCGTCATCCAGTCCATCGTGGCGGCGCCCTCGTGAACCTCGCCCAGCTTGTGCGTGCGCCCTGTATAGAACAGGATGCGCTCTGTGGTTGTCGTCTTTCCCGCGTCGATATGCGCCATTATGCCTATATTTCTTGTTTTTTCAAGCGGGTATTGCCTTGGCATTTTTTGTTCCTTTTTCCTTCCTTACCATCTGAAGTGCGCGAACGCCCTGTTGGCGTCCGCCATTCTGTGGGTATCCTCGCGCTTTTTAACAGCCGCGCCGACACTGTTCGCCGCGTCCATTATCTCTCCCGCGAGACGCTCCTTCATGGTTTTCTCGCCGCGCGCTCTTGAATAGCCGGTCAGCCAGCGCAGACCAAGTGTTCTGCGGCGCTCGGGTCTGACCTCTATCGGCACCTGATACGTCGCACCGCCGACGCGGCGCGCCTTGACCTCAAGCGACGGCATGATGTTTTCGATTGCCGTGTTAAACACCTCAAGCGGATCCTTATCCGTTTTTTCCTTGATGATGTCGAAAGCGGCGTACACAACCTTTTGCGCCACGCCCTTCTTCCCGTCCAGCATTATGCTGTTGACGAGCCTTGTGACTAGCACCGAGTTGTAAATCGGGTCCGGCAGGACCTCTCTTTTGGGTACGTTACCTCTTCTGGGCACTATACTTCCCTCCTTCATATTAAATGAATATCACAGGTACTCTCAGACGCCGGGGGCGGGTTGTCCCGCTTGGCGGTCTGATTTGCCGTATCGAGGCAACATATATCACAGTGTACGCGCGCGAACATATATGTTATCCGTCTGATATGGCGGGGAATTGCGTTGTTTGTCGGCTGTTAAGCCTTGCCTGCCTTGGGTTTCTTGGCGCCGTACTTCGAGCGCGCCTGCATGCGTCCGGTGACACCCTGCGTATCAAGCGTACCGCGTATGATGTGGTAACGCACGCCCGGAAGGTCGCGCACGCGTCCGCCGCGCAGCATAACAACGCTGTGTTCTTGCAGGTT
>JAIRRO010000009.1 GCA_031255955.1 Oscillospiraceae bacterium | reverse complement strand
AAAACGCGAAATATAAATGCGGAGCATAAAAGCGGAATATATAAATGAGGGATAATTGATTAAATGGGATTCTTCGAGAAACTGAAGCAGGGACTTTCCAAAACGGCAAAAACCACGACGGCGCGCCTCGGCGGCTTGTTCGCGTCCTTCACGGGCGCTAACGAGGAATTTTATGAAGAGCTTGAGGAAACGCTGATTTTAGCGGACGTCGGCGCGGCGGCGGCAGCCGACGCTGTTGACGCGCTGCGGGAGGCGGCGAGGCGCAACGGCTATCGCTCCGGCGAGGATATAAAAAACGCGCTGGCGGATATTCTGACAGAGCGCATTTCGTCGGGCGAGGCGGACAGCGCCGCCGTGAGGCTCGGCACCATGCCGTCCGTTATTCTTGTCGTCGGAGTGAACGGCGTCGGCAAGACGACATCCATCGGCAAGCTGGCGGCGATGTATAAATCGCAGGGCAAGCGCGTACTGCTGGCGGCGGGGGATACATTCCGCGCGGCGGCGGCGGAGCAGCTTTCCATATGGGCGCAGCGCGCGGACGCAGAGATTATAATGCACGGCGAGGGGGCAGATCCCGCATCTGTGGTGTTTGACGGCTGCCGGGCGGCAAAGGCTCGCGGCTGCGATATTCTTATATGCGACACGGCGGGCAGACTGCACAACAAAAGCAATTTGATGAGCGAGCTAGCCAAAATCGGGCGCGTAATAGATCGCGAGCTGCCGGACGCCGACCGCGAAACGCTGCTTGTGCTTGACGCCACAACGGGGCAAAACGGTCTGCTGCAGGCAAAGAGCTTTAAGGACACGGCAGAGATAACGGGCATCATTCTGACAAAGCTGGACGGAACGGCAAAGGGCGGCATAGCCGTCGCCATTGCGTCCGAGCTGGGTGTGCCGGTGAAGCTTGTCGGCGTGGGCGAGGGGATAGACGATTTAATCCCGTTTGACCCGCGCACCTTTGCGGAGGCGCTTTTGCAATGATGTTATCGGGAAATGCCGTAATCCTGCTTGCCACAAACAACGCGGATAAGGTGCGCGAGATGAGCGAGATACTCTCCCCGCTGGGGTTTGATATTAAAACGCCGCGGGAGCTTGGCGTCGTCCTTGAGGTTGAGGAAACGGGCGAGAGCTTTGAGGATAACGCAAGGCTGAAGGCGCGCGCGTTCTGCGAAAAAACGGGGCTGCCGGCGTTGGCTGACGACTCCGGTCTCTGCGTCGCGGCGCTGGATGGCGCCCCGGGCGTACATTCGGCGCGGTATGGCGGGGTTGATTCAAATGAGATGCGCAGGAGCTTTCTGCTCACGCGTATGCAGACACAGGAAAACCGCGCGGCGAAATTCGTCACGTGCATACTCTGCGCCCTGCCGAACGGGGATGAAATCGTCGAATTTGGCGAGGAAGTGGGAGAAATTACGCGCGCGCCGCGCGGGGATTCGGGCTTTGGGTACGACCCCGTGTTTTTCTATCCGCCGCTCGGAAAAACCAACGCAGAGATGACGCCGTCGGAAAAAAACTCTGTATCGGCGCGCGGCGCGGCTTTAAGACACTTCGCGCAGGCATTGGGTGCGTATTATGAAAAATGGTGAGGATAAAGATATGCTGAACAGCAGACAGCGCGCGCAGCTTCGCGCCATGGCGAATAAGCTGGATACGATTTTACAAATAGGCAAGGAGGGCGTCACGACGAATGCCGCGCGCCAATGCACGCAGGCGCTGACAGCGCGCGAGCTTATAAAATGCCGCGTGCTGCCCGGCTCGGGTATGACGGCGCGGGAAGCCGCCGATGAGCTATCGAGGCTGTGCCTTGCCGACACCGTACATACAATAGGCACGCGCTTTGTGCTGTACAAGGAAAACCGCGAGATAGATAAGGACAAGCGGATAAAGCTTGTGAAGTAACGGAGGTTATGCGTTGAGGATAGGGATATACGGCGGATCGTTCAATCCGCCGCACAAGGGACATACAAGCTCCGCCGCGACAGCCGCAAAATGCATAGGGCTTGACCGACTCATCGTGATTCCCTCCGGTATGCCGCCGCACAAAACCTTTCCCAAGGGGACGCCCTCGCCGGAGGGGCGGCTGGAGATGACGCGCCTCGCCTTCCGCGACGTGGAGAATTGCGAAATTTCAGATATCGAGCTGCGCCGCGCGGGGGAGAGCTATACGATTGACACGCTGCGTGAAATATCCGACATAAATCCCGGTGCGGAGCTGTTTCTTATCGTCGGGACGGATATGTTCCTGACCCTGCGTGAATGGAAGGACGCGGACGAAATTTTACGCCTCGCCACGCCCGTTGTGACGCTTCGCCGCGCTGATATTAAAGCGGAGATTACTGACGAAATAGCGCGGCAAACAGAGCTTGGGGCAACCCCCGGGCTGATAGAAAACGACATCGTGGAAATATCGTCCTCGCAGCTGCGGAGCGGATTTCCGGAGCGGAATTTCACATGGCATATTGACGAGCGCGTATATTCGTATATAATAGAGCGCGGTCTTTACGGGGCAAAGCCCAATTTCGACTGGCTGCGTTTTGAGGCGTACAAGCGTTTATCGCCGGAGCGCAGAATTCACGTCGCGGGCTGTGAGGCTGAGGCTGTGAGACTGGCGGATCGCTGGGATGAGGACGCAGACGAAGCGCGCGAGGCGGCGATATTGCACGACATCACAAAGAAGCTGACAGCGGAGGAGCAGCTTGCGCTGTGCGCGCAGTACGGCATTTCCATCACCGATGAAATGCGCGAAATACCAAAGATTTTGCACGGTCACACGGCGGCGGAGATCGCCTCCGCAAGCTTCGCCGCTTCGGACGCCGTAAAGTCAGCCATCAAATGGCACACCACAGCGCACGACGGTATGACGACGCTGGACAAGATAATCTACATCGCCGACACCATAGAGCCAAACCGCGATTTTGATGGCGTAAATGAGCTTCGCCGCTTGGCTTACAGCAATCTTGACGCGGCGGTGCTTGCCTGTATCGACACCGTGATTAAAGAACTACTGACAGACGGACGCCGGATAGATACAAATACGCTGGCGGCGGCGCGCTCCATTAATCCCGATTATAACCCCGCAGACTACAAACCAAACTGAACAACCTGAAGGACGACATAATGAAACCATCAAAGAAAACAGCCTTTGTCATAACGAAGGGACAGCACCTGAAAAAACCGGAGAAAAAGCCCTTGGCGCTGACCGTGAAAATAGTGATATTCGTAGCGGCGCTGGTGCTGGCTTTGGGCATCGCCGTGCTGGCGCTTATTAAGCACGGCGGACAGGCACCGGAGGTGAAGCACGCACCGACAACGCCGCACGCGCCGCTGCAGGGCGGCGATCCCTCCGCGCAGCCGACGGACGATCCGGACTCCACCCCGCCGACGGACGCCGTGCGCGACAAGAACAAATTCACCTTCGCGGTGTTCGGCACGGACGAAGGCGGCGGCAACACGGACGTCATTATGATAGCGACGCTCGATACGAAGCAAAACACGCTGAATGTCGTCAACATCCCGCGTGACACGCTGGTTAACGTCTCGTGGAGCATAAAAAAGGTGAATTCCCTGTATGCGTATATGAAGGGTCCTGAGGGCGCCGTGACAAAGCTTGCGGACATTTTGGGGTATGAGGTCGATTTTTACGCCGTCGTGAATCTGAAGGCGTTTGAGGCTGTCGTGGACGCCATCGGCGGCGTGGATTTCAACGTGCCGCGCAATATGAATTACGACGACCCGGCGCAAAATCTCAGCATCCACATCTCTAAGGGGCAGCAGCATTTAAGCGGCAAGGACGCGCTCGGCGTCGTCCGCTTCCGACGCGGAAACAACAACACGGGCTATGCCTCCGGAGACATCGGAAGAATTGAAACCCAGCAGCAATTTTTATCGGCGGCGGCGGAGCAGATACTGGCGAAAAAAAGCTCCATCAACGTCACATCGATTGCGAACATATTCTTAAAATACGTGAAAACGAATTTAGAGCTGTCAGAGCTTATCTGGTTCAGTAAAGAGCTGTTTAAGCTGGACGCCGCCGGGGTGAGCTTCACAACGCTGCCCGGCAACTATATCGACAGCATCAACGGCGATTCATATGTCACGATATATCTCAATGAGTGGATGGAGCTTATCAACGACAAGCTTAATCCCTTCAGCACTCCGATAACGCTGAAAAACCTGAGCATTTACACGCGTGACTCATCCGATAAGCTGTACGTCACAGACGGGCATTATGAAGGCAACGAGTCTTGGGGACGCCGAAGCTCCGGAAGCTCATCGGGAAGCTCCTCGGGAGGCTCCTCCGGCACAACGCCAAAGCCATCGACCACTCCCTCCGGCACAACACCGGGAGATTCCGAGACGCCGGTCTCGCCGGACGATGCTGAAGTCTCGCCGGATATTACGCCGCCGGAAACTGCCCTTCCGCCGGAAACGGACGCACCGCCGCAGAATACCGATTTACCGACGCCTTCCGTACCCGCGCTGCCACAGGAAACACCGGATGACACATCGCCGGAGGTAACGCCGCCGGAGCCGTCCATACCGGAGATGCCGACAGACAGCACACCGACGCCACCGGAGATAATTCTCACGCCGCCACCCGCAACGCCGCCGGATTCAAGCTATCCGACGCCGGAATAACGATAACGACCGATAAAATGAAAGGAATGGTCACATAAATGCTGCCACCAACCGAAATGACGGAAATCGCCGTGCGCGCGCTGGATTCCAAGAAAGCGCGGGACATAAAGGCGCTGAAAACCCACGATATCACCGTGCTGGCGGATTATTTCATCATATGCACCGCGTCCTCCGCGACGCATATCAAAACGCTGTCGGACGAGGTTGAAAAAGCCTTGAAGGACAGGGGAGAGCCGCCTCCGCGCGTGGAGGGGTATCGCTCCGGCGGATGGGTTCTTGTGGACTTCGGCTGCCTTGTGATACACCTGTTTATCGAGGAGCTGCGCGAGTTTTACGCGCTGGAGCGCCTTTGGAGCGACGCGGAGAATGTGGATATCAAGGAGTGGATTGCCGAATGAAATACGACTTTACAGCCATAGAAAAAAAGTGGCAGAAAATCTGGGAGGAAACAAAGCCCTTCGCGGCGAAGGACGGCGGGGACAAGCCGAAGTATTACGTGCTTATCGAGTTTCCGTATCCGTCCGGGGACGGGCTGCACGTCGGGCATCCGCGCCCGTATACGGCGATGGATATTTTGGCGCGCCGCCGCCGCAAGCAGGGGTATAACGTGCTGTTTCCCATAGGGTTCGATTCGTTTGGGCTGCCGACGGAAAACTACGCCATAAAAAACAAAATCCACCCCGCGGAGGTGACGAAGCGCAACACCGCGCGCTTTGCGGCTCAATGCAAAATGCTGGGCTACAGTTTCGACTGGGACCGCGCCATCGACACCTCTGACCCCGAATATTATAAATGGACGCAGTGGATTTTTCTGAAGATGTTTGAAAACGGACTTGCGTATAAGGCGTCCGTCCCTGTCAACTGGTGTACCTCATGCAAATGCGTGCTGGCGAACGAAGAGGTTGTAAACGGCGTCTGCGAGCGCTGCGGCAGCGAGGTTGTCCGCCGTGAAAAAAGCCAGTGGATGCTTGCCATTACAAAGTATGCCCAGCGCTTGATTGACGACTTGGACGGTCTTGACTTCACAGAGCGTATAAAGCTGCTGGAGAAAAACTGGATAGGGCGCTCCACGGGTGCGGAGGTGGATTTCACGACGACGGCGGGGGACACCCTGCGCGTATACACAACGCGCCCGGACACGCTGTTCGGCGCGACATATATGGTCATCTCTCCGGAGCATGCGCTGCTTAAAAAATGGGAACCGCTGCTGAAAAACGCCGATGAAATACACGCGTATCAGTTGGAGGCGGCGCGCAAATCCGATTTTGAGCGCACGGAGCTGGCGAAGGACAAAACAGGCGTACGCTTAGACGGCGTATCGGCGATAAACCCCGTCACGGGCGGCGAAATACCGGTGTTCATATCAGACTATGTTTTGGCGACATACGGCACGGGCGCAATAATGGCGGTGCCGGGTCACGACGAGCGCGACTGGGAATTTGCGAAAAAATTCAGCTTGCCGATAATTGAGGTTGTAGCGGGCGGAGACGTTGAAAAAGAAGCGTTTACAGACTGCGACACCGGCGTGATGGTGAACTCCGGATTTCTGAACGGACTCAGCGTCGCGGACGCGAAAACAAAAATCACGGAATGGCTGACGGATAAAAATCTCGGCGAGAGCAAGGTGAATTTCAAGCTGCGCGATTGGGTGTTTTCCCGCCAGCGCTACTGGGGCGAGCCGATTCCGATGATTTATTGCGAAAAATGCGGCTGGGTACCCGTGCCGGAGAGCGACCTGCCCGTTTTGCTGCCGGACGTTCAGAACTATGAGACGACGGACACGGGCGACTCCCCCTTGGCAGCCATGACAGACTGGATAAACACACCCTGCCCGCACTGCGGCGCACCGGCGAAGCGCGAAACGGATACGATGCCGAATTGGGCGGGCTCCAGCTGGTATTATCTCCGCTATGCCGATCCGAAAAACAAGGACGCCTTGGCGTCAAAGAAAGCCATCGACTACTGGACGCCCGTGGACTGGTATAACGGCGGGATGGAGCATGTGACGCTGCATCTGCTGTATTCGCGCTTCTGGCACAAGTTTTTATACGATATCGGCGTCGTCCCCACACCGGAGCCGTACAAAAAACGCACGGCGCACGGAATGATTTTGGCGGAGGACGGGCAAAAGATGTCAAAATCCCGCGGAAACGTCATAAATCCCAACGACATTGTGGACGAATTCGGCGCCGACACGCTGCGGCTTTATGTGATGTTCCTCGGCGACTTTGAAAAGGACGCCCCGTGGAGTACAAGCTCAGTAAAAGGCTGCAAGCGGTTTTTGGATCGCATATGGGGACTTGCGGAAAAGTCGCTTAACGGCAAGGACAATCAATTCTCCGCGGCGCACGAAAAGGCGCTGCACCGCGCGATAAAAAAGGTCGGCGGGGATATCGAGGCGTTGAAATTCAACACCGCCATAGCCACCCTGATGTCGTTGGTGAACGATTTTTATGAGACGCCGCCGACGCGTGGCGATATAAAAATTCTGCTGTCGCTGCTCTCGCCGTTCGCGCCACACATTGCAGAAGAGCTTTGGGGATTGCAAGGCTTTTCCGGTCATGCCGACTCCGACAAATGGCCGGACTACGACGCGGCGAAAACGATAGACGACGAGCTTGAAATAGCCGTGCAAATAGGCGGAAAGCTAAAAGGTACGGTGCGTGTGCCGACGGATTCACCGGACGAGGCTGTGCTTGCCGCTGTGCTGGCGGATGAAAAGCTGGCGCGTCTGACGGAAAACCGCGAGCTTGTCCGTACCATAGTTGTTAAAAACAAGCTGGTTAATTTGATATTGAAATAGCTCCGGGCGCGCTTGCTTTTTCGGCGGAGGCTGCCCCGCAGTCCGGCGTTGCCGCCGGGGCGGGAGCGGTATATTCGGGCGCGTTTGCCGGTGTGGTTGCAGACGAGTTTGCGGGTGACGCCGCGCTGCTATGCCGACGGTCTGAAAAATGCGCGCAGGAGCTGTTTGACGCTGTGCCTTGGGATGATGATATGGGCGCGGCGCCTGTTAAGCGGCACAGCCCGTCGTCCTGATGGATACAGCCTTCAGAGCAGGGGATCATAATAAAAATACCATTCCTTTCACGATAAGTGGGGGAATGGTATTTATTATGCGCGGCTCAGCGGATAAAATTCGTACCGACGCGCGGCTCGGGTTCGGGGAAGGATATTCCGGCGGCGCGCCCCGCCTCTATGCATTTCAGCAGCCACGCCATATTATTGGCAAGCGTTCGCATAATCTGCATGCCCTCAAGGTCGCGCCGCACCTCGTCCGGCGTGTTGCCGTGAACGCCGTTCCAATACTGGCTGCTGACAACGGGCATTTGCGAAATGGTAAAGTATTTGTTGAGGCGGTCATGCGCGGAGGCGTTCCCGCCGCGCCGACAGCTGACGATGGCGGCGGCAGGCTTACCGGCAAAGCTGTCCTTTGCGAAGAAAACGCGATCCAACAACGAGCTTAAATTTCCCGCGATACCGGCGTAATGCACGGGGCTGCCGATGATAACACCATCGGCGGATTTGATTTTCGCGATGACCTCTGCCGCCTCATCCCCCTGGGTGCATTGGTTGCGCGTCCTGTGACACGCGCCGCACGCGATGCAACCGGCAAGCGGCTTTGTGCCGATTTGCCAAAATTCGCTCTCAACTTCGCATTTTGCGAGCTGCCGCGCAATTTCGCAAAGCGCTGTGTAAGTGCAGCCCTCGGCGTGCGGACTGCCGTTTATCAGCAATACCTTCATAAGAGTATACCCCCCTGTGTGAATTTACATAGAATTCTATGCCATTGGGGATGGAATGTCAACCGAGGCGGTCGCACCTAGGAAACATTGTGCAATTGCAATTGCCGCAGGGAGCAAAACCTGATATAATACCCCATATAATAGAGCGTCAAAGGAGGCGGTTGCCACGCAGCATAACGCGGATAAGGCGCGATACATTCGCATAGCGGCGCTGACGGCTATGCTGGGGAATGCCGCGCTTTCGATTATGAAAATATGCGTCGGAGGTCTCGCGGGCAGCGTGGCTTTAATCGGCGATGGCATAGATTCGGCGTCAGACGTTTTAATTGGCGCGATTTCGCTTGCGGTGGGGCGCATTATCTCAAAACCCGCCGATAAAGAGCATCCGTGGGGACACGGCAGGGCGGAGGTCATCGCAACCGCGTTCCTCGCATTTGTGCTGTTTACTATGGGTGTGCAGCTGATAATCAGCGCAATTTCAAGGCTTGTTTCCGGGGAATGGGGCGGGGCGCCGTCAAAAGCGGCGATAATTGCCGCGATAATCTCTGTTGCGGGGAAGCTGATACTGGCGTGGAGTCAGCGCTTTTTGGGGCGGCGCGCAAGCTCACCGATGCTGCGGGCGAACGCCGCGAATATGCTGGGCGATGTGCTGATATCCGCGGGCGTGCTTATAGGCGTGACTATCTCGCGCCTTACGGGTGTAAGCATCGCGGATGTGATATTAACGATGCTAATCGGCGGCTGGATAATCAAAACGGCGGTAGGGATATTCCCGGAAGCGGGGCGCGAGCTGATGGACGGCGGCGGCGGCACGGGACCGTATGCCATCATCTTTGACGCCGTAAATTCCGTTGACGGCGCGGAAAAGCCGCACCACGCCCGAATGAGAAGCATAGCGGGGCGCTGGGATATCGACCTTGATATCGAGGTTGAACCCGAGCTTACGGTGCGCGAGGCGCACATCATCGCATCGAAGGTGGAAAACGAAATTAAATCCCGCCTTGAAAACGTGCTTGACGTGATGGTACATGTTGAGCCGCGCGACGACGATTCTGAGGAAGGCTACGGCTTATCCGAGGACGGCTTATAGCCGGAAAACAGCCGCGTATTGTACCGCAAAAATAAAAAATTTCTTCAAACGCAAAAAAACGCTTGCATATCCGCTTACCGTGTGATATACTCAAAAGCGAGTAAGTTGACCGAGTGAGTGGGGCGCGTTGTCGTCGGTGAGGATTGGAAGCGTTGAGTGGGGGTTCCCACTCATTTTTATTGGCGAACACACGCGCCGCCCGCCGCCGCCGCCGCGGGCGATGCCACAAGCTCCGGCTTATTACAGCATTACTAAAGTGCCGGAAGCCGAACAGGAGAAAGGGTGAGCAAAACGGGAAACGCGCCAGGCAAAAAAATAGCAGAGATGACAGCAGCGCTGGCGTCACCGGTGATAGAAGCCTTGGGGCTTGAGCTGTGGGACGCGGAATTCATCAAGGAAGCCGGAAGCTATTATCTGCGCGTATACATTGACGCCCCGGCGGGCAGCGACAGAGCGATAAGCATTGACGACTGCGAAGCCGTATCCCGCGCGATGAACCCGCTTTTGGACGAGCGTGAGGCGAGCTTTCCGGATGAGGGCTATATCTTTGAGGTCAGCTCCGCCGGTGCGGAACGCGCCCTGCGGCGCCCGTCGGATTTCGTGCGATTTACGGGCAGCCTTGTAGAGGTCAAGCTATATGGCTCGAAAAACGGCAAGCATGAATATGTCGGCATATTATCGGCATACAGCGACGGCGACGTGACGCTTGACGTGGACGGAGAGACAATGCAGCTGCTTAAAAACGAAATCGCAAACGTGCGGCTGCGCTTGCCGGGATAAACGGACAAAACGCTATCAAATATCAAAAATGAATTTCAGCAAAGGGATGATTACAAAAAAATGAACGCGGAATTTTTCACGGCGATTGCCGATATAGAGCGCGAGAAGGGCATATCACAGGAATATATGCTTGAAAAAATCGAGCAAGCGATGCTTGCCGCGCTGAGAAAGGATCTGCCGCAGGCAGCCGATGGGGCGCGCGTCATCTTAAACCCCAAAAAGCGCACAATCGAGATGTATATCGAGCGCACAATCGTCGATGAAATCGAAAATCAAGAACTGGAGCTGACGCTTGAGGAAGCGCAGGCTATAAACAAGAAATACAAGGTCGGCGACGTCGTGCGCGAAAATATCGATTCGCGCAAGTTCGGACGCATTGCGGCGCAAGCGGCAAAGCAGGTGATAATTCAGGGTATCCGCGAGGCGGAGCGCAATATGGTGTACGAAGAATTTACATCCAAGGAACACGAAATCCTCACCGGCATGATAACGCGCGTAGACCAAAAAAGCGGTGCCGTCACGCTGCGCATCAATTCAAACACCGAGTATGCGGAGGCGCTGCTGCCCGCCGTTGAGTGTATTCCCGGCGAGCGTATGCACGAGGGCAGCTATACAAAGGTATATGTCGTTGAGGTCAGGCGCGCGTCACGCGGACCGCAGGTTTTAATATCGCGTACGCACCCCGGACTTGTAAGGCGCCTGTTTGAGCTGGAGGTGCCGGAGATAGCCGAAGGCGTGGTTGAGATAAAAAGCATTGCGCGCGAAGCCGGTTCACGGACAAAGATAGCGGTGCTTTCCAACGACCCGGAGGTGGAGCCGATTGGGGCATGCGTAGGACCTCGCGGAACGCGCGTCAACGCCATTGTTGACGAGCTGGGCGGGGAAAAGATTGACATTGTGGAATACAGCGACGTGATGGAAAAATACGTGTCCTCCGCGCTGGCGCCGAGCGATGTTGTCAGCGTCACGCTGCTGGACGGGGCAAAATCCTGCCGCGCGCTTGTGCCGGATTCGCAGCTTTCACTTGCCATCGGCAAAGAGGGACAGAACGTGCGGCTTGCCGCGCGCCTTACGGGGTTTAAGATAGACATCAAGCCCCAATCGCAGTTTTAACAGCATATGACGCACCGGACGATTATGGATAACAGTGACTATGGCATAAAATAAATTTTGATTTGGAGGCTGTAAGCTTGCCGTCTACGCAGAAAACCACCAGCGAAGGACTGCCGAAAAAAATACCGATGCGCCAATGCCTCGGCTGCCGCGTGATGAAGCCTAAGAAAGAGCTTTTGCGCGTGGTGCGCTCGCCGGAGGGGGCGGTGTCTGTTGACCTGCGCGGGCGGGCGAACGGACGCGGGGCATATGTGTGCCGCGACGCGGAATGTCTGAAACGCGCGGCAAAATCACGGGCATTGACGCGCGCCCTGGGCACACCGGTGACAGAGGAAATTTTATCGGAGCTGAAAACACAGATGGAGGCGGCGGAATGAATACTGTAAGAAATGCGACGCACGTAAGCAAGACGGCAAACAGAGCCTTGAGCCTGCTGGGTATTGCCAAAAAGGCGGGACGCCTTGAAATCGGAACCGCCTCTGTGACGGAAGCGCTTCGGCGGGGCAAGGCGCGGCTGATACTCTCTGCCGCGGACTCCTCAGACCCCTCCAAGCGCCGCGCGCGCGCAGCAGCCAAAGCTGCCGGCGTTGTTTACGCGGAGCTTGACGCCACAAAGGAGGAGCTTGCCGGGATAATAGGACGCGGACTGCCGGGAACCATTGCCGTAACGGACGCGGGACTTGCCTTCAGCGTTGCCTCACGACTATCGGAGCGCAACCCCGAGCGATATGCAGAGGTTGCGCAGGCACTGAGTGAGGACGCCGCCAAGACGCTTGCGCGAAGGCGGGCTGCGGCGCGGGGCATAGGCAAGGGACAGCGCTGCGGCAAATGCCGCGGCGGGGGATGTGCCGGGAAGCCGGGGGAGCGCCCCTGCGACCGGGCAAAGGCTGAGCTGAGACGACAGGGAGGATAAAAAATGGGTACAATTATAAAATACAGGGTTCACGAGCTGGCGCGGGACTTCAACATCCCCACCAAGGATATAGCCGCCATAATGAAAAAATACACCTCCGCGCCAAAAACCCATATGCAGGTTTTGACGCCGGAGGAGCTTGACATCATTTTTCAAGTGGTGACGGCGAGCCATCAGGTGGATAGCATCGGCGAAATCTATGCCGACACGGAAGCTGAAACGCCCGCAGAGGCGACGGCGATGACGGAGGCTGATGCCACAGCGGAGGGCGCGGATACAGAAGCGACAGCGACGGAAAAACCCGCCGCGGCCGCGGCTTCTTCGGCGTCATCACAGACCCCGCCGAAAAAGGAAGCGAAAATAACGCCGGACAATCCCGCGCCCAAGCGCGAGGATAGGCAGGAGCGCCGCTTTGTACCGAGAACGGCGCCTGAAAAGCGCGTTATAGACACCTCCGGCGCGACGATGAACATCGCGAAGTATGACGAAAAGCACGACAACCTTGTCCCCAAGCGCGCGGAGAATATGAACCGCGGCAGAGAAAAATGGGGCAAAAAGAACCAAACCCGCGCACCGGCGGCGGCATCCTCCGCCAAGCGCCGCAATGAGGAACGCGACAGAATGCAGCGGCTTCAGCTTGAAATCGCAAAAAAGGCGCCGCTAACCGTGCAAATTCCGGACGAAATTTCTGTCGGCGAGCTTGCGTCGCGCATGAAAAAGAGCGGCGCGGAGGTCGTAAGAAACTTGATGAAGCTCGGCGTTATGGCGGCGGTTTCTGATGTCATCGACTATGAAACAGCGGCGCTTGTGGCAATCGAAATGGGCTGTAAGGTCAAGCGCGAGGTTGTTGTAACTATAGAAGACCGCTTGATTGACGTGCGCGAGGACACGGACGCGGAGCTTATGCCGCGCGCGCCCGTTGTGGTCGTTATGGGACACGTTGACCACGGCAAAACGACACTGTTAGACAAAATCCGCAGCGCAAACGTCGCCTCCGGAGAGGCGGGCGGCATTACGCAGCACATCGGCGCATACAGCGTTTCCGTAAACGGCAGTCCGATAACCTTCCTCGACACACCGGGACACGAGGCGTTTACGGCGATGCGCGCGCGCGGGGCTATGATTACGGACATCGCGGTGCTGGTAATCGCCGCGGACGACGGCATAATGCCGCAGACCATAGAATCAATAAGCCACGCGAAGGCGGCGGAGATACCCATCATTGTTGCCATCAACAGAATCGATACGCCGGGCGCGAACATCGATAAAATCAAACAACAGCTGACAGAATACGAGCTTGTTTCCGAGGAATGGGGCGGCGACACGATAATCTGCCCCGTATCCGCCAAAACGGGCGAGGGCATAGACGAGCTGCTGCAGATGATTGCCCTAACAGCCGAGATGAGCGAGCTGCGCGCCAACCCCAACCGCACGGCGCGCGGAACAGTTATAGAAGCGCGGCTTGACCGCGGGCGCGGTCCCGTTATGACGGTGCTGGTGCAAAACGGTATATTAAAAGTAGGCGACCTTATCATCGCCGGGACAGCCGTCGGCAAGGTGCGCGTGATGACAAATGACCGCGGCGAGCGCGTAAGCGAAGCCGGACCCTCTGTCCCTGTAGAGATTACCGGAATGTCTGAGGTGCCGGAGGCGGGTGAGCAATTCAACGCCGTTTCCGATGAGCGTATGGCGCGAGACCTGGCGGAGCAGCGCCGCAGCGAGCGCAAGAACGCGAGCGCCGTGGACGTAAAGGTGTCGCTGGACGACTTTTTTGCGCAGCTGCAGCAGGGAGAAGTTCGCGATTTGAACATCATCATAAAAGCGGATGTTCAGGGCTCTGCCGAGGCTATAAAATCCTCAATAGAAAAGCTCTCTGATGAAGAGGTTCGCGTGCGCGTGATTCACTCCGGCGTCGGAGCGGTGAGCGAATCGGACGTGATGCTGGCTGCCACAAGCGCGGCTATCATCATAGCCTTCAACGTGCGCCCGGACAACGCGGCGCGCGATTCCGCTATCCGAAGCGGCGTGGATATACGCCAGCACAGCATCATCTATGACTGTATACGCGAGATGGAAGCGGCAGTGCGCGGACTGCAAGCCCCGAAATATCGCGAAAGCGTCATCGGACACGCGGAGGTGCGCCAGATTATCACCGTTTCAAACGTCGGAACTGTCGCGGGGTCATACGTTCAGGACGGACGGCTTCAGCGTGGCTGCATGCTGCGCGTCCTGCGCGATGGCGAGCTGATTCACACAGGGCAAATCGGTTCCCTGCGCCGCTTTAAAGACGACGTGCGCGAGGTTGCGACAAACTATGAATGCGGCGTAACCGTGGATAAATTCAACGACATCCTTGAGGGCGATATCCTTGAGGCGTTCGTGATGGAGCAGATAAACAATTAGAATTTCCGGCAGGATTTTGCGCAGGGGTGGGCATATATGCCGTCTAACAGACAGGGAAGAATAAATTCAGACATCGAGCGCACCGTGGCGACTCTGCTGCGGAGCATTAAGGATCCGCGCGTCAATCAGGGTATGATTTCCGTGACCTCCGCCGAGGCAACGGGCGACCTTAAATATTGCAACATTTATCTGTCTGTTATGGGACTGCGCGACGAGCGGAGCTTTATGCGCGGACTTAAATCCGCCTCCGGATATCTGCGGCACGAGCTGGGCGCGGCGCTGTCACTGCGCGCGGTTCCGGAGCTGATATTTCATTTAGACCGCTCTATCGAGCGCGGGGCAAGGATAAATGAGCTGATTTCCGGGCTGAATATCGCCCCGGACACCGGAAAGGACGACGATGGCAATGCAAGATAAAGATAAGAATAATGATAAACAAACCGGGCAATCGCAAAATATGACAGAGCAGGAGTGCGCGGCGTGGCTGTTGCAGCGCGATAATCTTCTGCTTATTACCCACCGCCGACCGGACGGGGATACCTTAGGCTCCGCGGCGGCGCTTGCCGGTGCGCTGCGCGGGATAGGCAAAACGGTGTTTGTCATCAAAAACCCCGAAACAACGCCGCGATATATGCCGATTATCGAAAAATTTCACGCGCCGGAGGACTTCACCCCCGATTACATAATCGCCGTGGACACAGCCACGCGTGACCTGTTCCCCGACGCCGCGAAGGCTTATGAAAAAATAGATCTGGCTATCGACCACCACCCCTCCAACACGCACTACGCCGAAAATACGCGCTGCGAACCGGAGCGTGCCTCCTGCGGAGAGGTTGTGTTTTCGCTTTTAACGCAGCTGGGCGGGGAAAAAATCATCACGCCGGAAACGGCGACGGCGCTATATATCGCCGTTTCAACGGACACAGGCTGCTTCTCTTATGAAAACACCGATTCCAACGCCTTTCACACGGCGGCGCGCCTGACGGCGCTGGGCGCGGACGCCGCACGGCTCAACCGCGTGCTGTTTCGCTCCAAAACCCGCGCGCGAGCGGAAATTGAGGGTATGCTTTATTCCGATATGCGCTTCCCGTGCAATGGACAAGCCGCCGTTGCCGTTATCACGCTGGATATGACGACGCGGGCGGGGGCGGACGAGGACGACATGGAAAACATCGCGGCGCTGCCCGCGTCCATTGAGGGCGTTTTGGTGGGCGTTACAGTGCGAGAGCTGCGCGATAATCGCGGCAGCAAGGTGTCTGTGCGTTCGCTGCCCGGCGTGGACTCTAATAAAATCTGCGCGCGCTTCGGCGGCGGGGGACACGCGGCGGCGGCGGGCTTTACATCAAAGTTATCCGTTAATGAGCTTGTGCCGCAAGTGATTTCTGTGCTGGACGAGCTGCTTGGGGTGACGGCGCCATGACGGGGGTTCTGGTTATCGACAAGCCTGCGGGCTGGACGTCGTTTGACGTGATTGCCAAACTGCGCGGCGTTTTGCACGTGCAAAAAATGGGGCATACGGGAACGCTTGACCCGATGGCTACGGGTGTTTTACCTGTTTTTATCTCTCGCGAGGCGACAAAGCACATCCCGGAATATGAAAACGCCGAAAAGGAATACATCGCGGGTCTGCGGCTCGGCGTGGTGACTGACACGCTGGACACCACCGGCACCATAATCTATGACACACCCACGGCGATAACGCGTGAGCGGTTGGAAGCTGCGCTGGGCGAATTTCGCGGAGAGATTAGCCAGAAGCCACCGATGTTTTCCGCCGTTAAAGTTGACGGCGAGCGACTGTATAAAATAGCGCGGCGCGGCGGCAAGGTGGAAACCCCCGCGCGCACCGTTACGGTATTTGCGGCTGAAATATTGGACGAGCCTGATGATCAGCCGCGCTCAGACTGGACACTGCGTTTTCACGTTTCAAAGGGCACATATATACGGGCGTTGTGCGCGGATATCGGCGCGGCAATCGGCACGGGCGGGGTGATGTTTTCACTGCGCCGCACGCGCGCCGGGGAATTCACGCTGAAGGACGCCATGACTCTGGAGCAGGCTCTTCGCCTTGCCGACGAAGGCACGCTGGAGGCGCAGCTGAAAAAAATCGTATGACGGACAAAAAACGCGTTATCGCCCTCGGCTTCTTCGACGGCGTACATATCGGACACTCCGCGCTGCTGCGGCGCGCGCTGGAAGCGGCGCGGGACGAAGGGCTTATACCCTCTGTGATAACCTTTGACGCGCACCCGCGCAGCACGGTGACAGGCAGACGAACACGGCTTATTAACTCAGCGGAGGACCGCGCGGGGCTGATTCAGCGCATTTTCGGCATTGACGACGTGATATTCCTGCATTTTGACCGCGAAACCTCTCATATGCCGTGGGACGAATATATCGAGCGGCTGGTGTCCGAATTCGGCGCGCGCCGCCTCGTGGCGGGGCATAATTATCGCTTTGGGCATCTTGGAACAGGCGACGCCGAAGGGCTGCTTGCAAAATGCGCGGCGATGCAAATCGGCTGCGATATAATCCCGCCCGTTACGCATCTCGGCGTCGTTTCAAGCTCAACGGTTATACGAAAGCTGCTAACCGACGGGGATATAAAAACAGCGAACGAATATTTGGGACACGCCCACGTGCTGACGGATTATGTTCGTTATGGATATCGACTTGGCAGAGAGCTTGGCACACCAACCATAAATATGACCTTTGGCGACGGCGTACTTATACCCGCCCACGGCGTATATGCCTCGCGCGTATACATTGATAACGACGACGGCGCGCCGCGCATCGGTGTTACAAACATCGGCACGCGCCCGACTGTATCGGGCGGCAGCGCGGCGGTGACAGCCGAAACGCATATCCTCGACTTTCGCGAAAATTTATACGGGCGCACGGTGCGGCTGGAGTTTTTTGAACGCATACGCCCCGAAATGAAATTTGACGGCACCGACGACTTAAAACGCCGTATTCAGCTCGACTGCGCCGCCGTCCGCGAGTATTTTTCAATGAACGCGTGAGAATCGCAACAAGAATCGCAACAGTTGCGATTCTCACCCAAAAAGTTGCGATTCTCGTGAAACAGTTGCGATTCTCGCTAAATCAGTTGCGATTCTCATAAAAAAGTTGCGATTCTGCTTGACGAGTTGCGATTTGAATGATATAATAGCCTCCATAAACAACTGAACGGAGGTTCTTTTATGCAGCCAACTGAATTGAAGGCGCTTGTCGAGCGCGTGTTGAGCCAAAAATGCGAAACGCAGACATTAGAGGTAAAAGCCGCCCATTCCGGCTGCCCGACGAGGCTGTATCCCACGCTGTCCGGATTTTCCAACCAGGACGACGGCGGCATCATCCTTTTCGGCATAGACGAAAAATCCGGATTTCAGATAGTCGGCGTGTATGACGCGCAAGATTTGCAGCAGAAGGTTGTGGAGCAGTGCAAGCAGTTGGAGCCTGTGGTTCGCCCGCTGTTTTCGTTCTGCGAGATTGACGGCAGAGTGGTTGCCGCCATTGAAATTCCCTCGGTTGACATCACAGAGCGCCCGGTGTATTATCGCGGCGTCGGGCGCGTTCGTGGTTCGTATATAAGGGTCGGCGACGCGGACGAGGTTATGAGCGAATATGAAATTTACAGCTATGACGCCTTCCGCAGGCGCGTTCAGGATGACCTGCGCATTGTAGAGAATGCCAAGTTGACGCTGTTCAATCGAGAGCTGTTAGAAGAATATATCACCGCCGTTAAGACGAAGCGTAAAAATCTTGCCGAAAACGTCACGG
>JAIRRO010000078.1 GCA_031255955.1 Oscillospiraceae bacterium | reverse complement strand
ATCATTGCCGTTGTGGCAATAGCCGTTGTAATTGTCGTGGTTGTCATACGCAAGCCGGGACGGGGTAAATCCAAATGAGCGGGGCGTGTGTTAAACTGCGCGCGGCAGGTCTGCTGTCCGTCGTCCTGCTGCTGCTTTGTTTTCTCGGCGGATGCGTCAGTCAGCAGCCGCCGGTTGATATTGATTCTGATATCGATACTGAAATTGATGGCTCCGCGCTTGTGAATTCGCCCGCTGAATATCGTTTGATTGCCACCTCCCGCGCCGCCGTGGATATATGCGATAAGCTGGGGCTGACTCTTATCGGTCGCCCCGCCTTGGCGGGACTTCCCGCGCGTTATGACGGTCTGCCGGAAACGGGCAGCCCTATGCAGCCGGATTTTGAGGCTATTCGTCTGCTTAGCCCCACAGAGGTTGTGGGTCCTGATACACTGGAGAGCGAGCTGGCGCCGGGCTATGAAAACGCCGGTATTCCGGCGACGTTCCTGAATCTGCGAAGCGTCGCCGGTTTGTATGAAAGCGCGTCATATCTCGGCGAAAAATACGGCGCGAAGGCTGCTTCCGACGCGCTTTTGGTGGAATATGAATCGGCGCTGAAGGTTTTGGAGGCGAAAAAGGGCGATAAGCAGGGTCCCCGGGTGTTGATTTTGATGGGCTTGCCCGGCGCGTATATCGAGTGTACGCCAAGCTCTTATGTCGGTAGCTTAATAGAACTGTGCGGCGGCGAAAGCGTTGTCACTGACCCTGTGGAGGATTTTGTAAGCTGGAACACAGAGGCGCTTTTGGAGCTTGACCCCGATATTATCGTCCGCACGGCGCACGCGCTGCCTGACCTGGTTGCGGAGATGTTTGCGAAGGAGTTTTCGGAAAACGATATCTGGAAGCATTTTCGCGCGGTGCAGGAGGGGCGCGTTTACGATTTGGATTACAATGTGTTCGGTATGAGCGCAAACTTCCGCTGGCAGGAGGCGTTTGACGAGCTGGCTTTGATTTTCTACGGAGACGCGTCCGATGGAGCTGCCGCTGACGGAGACGCCCCAAAATGAGCGCGGGGGTTTCCGGGAAGAGGGCGGCGCGCGCTGTGCCGGCTTTTGTTATTCTCGCCGTGGCTATCGTGTGCTTGCTGCTGTTTTCCATGAAGTCGGGCAGCATTAGCCTGTCGTGGGGTGAGCTGCTGCGCGGGCTTTTCGTGGAGTATGACGCGCGCGTTGCCGCCGTGTACGATCTGCGCTTCCCGCGGGTGTTGATATCGCTGATGTCCGGCGCTGTGTTGTCCTGCTCCGGCTTGCTGTTTCAGGCTGTGCTGAAAAATCCGCTCGCCGATCCGGGTATCATCGGAATTTCGGGAGGGGCGTCGTTCGCGGCGTCTGTTGTCGCGGCGTTTTTCCCGTCGCTGTATTTCTCCGCTCCGGCGTTCGCGTTTGTCGGCGGCGCGCTGGCGTTTCTGCTTATTTATTCGTTGTCGTGGCGGGGCGGGCTTGATCCTGTCAGAATTATTCTTATCGGCGTTGCTGTGTCCGCGGTGTTTGCGGGGCTTTCCGCTGTCGTCGGCGGGATTGGCAATGCCTCCGGCGTATCCCTAACGGTGTCCGGGCTTTCTCAACGCACGTGGAGCGATGTGCGCCTTCTGTGCGTTTACGCGGCGGCGGGACTTGCTCCGGCGGCGGCTCTCGCGCCCGCTTGCAATCTTATGGCTTTAGAGGATAAGGCGGTGCGCGGGCTGGGCGTTAACGTCGATGTGCTGCGCGCCTGTATCTCAGGCGTCGCTGTTTTGCTTGCCGCGGCGGCTACGGCTATTGTCGGCGTTATCGGATTTTTGGCGCTGATTGTTCCGCATATCGCGCGGCGGATTATCGGCAGCGACCACCGCCTTCTGCTGCCGTTTTCCGCGCTGCTCGGCGCGTTTGTTTTGCTGGCGGCGGATACAATAGGGCGCCTTCTCATTGCCCCGCACGAGCTGTCGGCGGCTGTGGTGATGAGCGTGTTCGGCGGTCCGTTTTTTATCGCGCTGCTGCGGCGGCGCGCGCGGAGCTAGCCCGGCGCTTGAATGGATGTGATTATATGACAGCTGAAATGCTTTCGATTGAAGAGCTTTCGTTTTCTTATGGCGATAACCGCGTGCTGGACTGCGTAAGCCTTGATATCAAGCCCGGCACGGTGACGGCTTTGATGGGTGCAAACGCCTGTGGAAAAACGACGCTGCTTAACCTTATGACTAAAAATTTGAAGCCGGACGCGGGGCGCGTGCTGCTGGGCGGACGCGACATCGCGGGGATAAAGCTGCGCGAGCTTGCGCGCCGCGCGGCAATAGTTCATCAAAAAAATTCCGCCCCGGACGATTTGATTGTAAAAAAGCTTGTCGCTTACGGCAGAATTCCGCATTCCTCTATGCTGCGCGGCAAAACCGGGCTTGATGACGAGCGCATCGCGCAGGCTATTGAGGCAACCGGCATCGCGGACATCGCAGAGCGCCCTATGGGGTCGCTCTCCGGCGGTCAGCGGCAGCGGGCGTTTATCGCAATGGCGCTGGCGCAGGATACACGGCTTTTGTTCCTTGATGAGCCCACAACTTTTCTTGACGTCCGCTATCAGGTGGAGATTTTGCGTCTTATTCGCTCTCTCAACGTCGAGCGCGGCATCACGATAGTTATGGTGCTGCACGATATAAATCAGGCTTTGGCGTATTCCGACGAGGTTATCGGTCTGCGCAACGGAAAAATCCTCGCACAGGGTTCCCCGCGCGAGGTTATTGACAGCGATATGATATTTTCGCTTTACGGCATCAGGCTGGATGTAAAAACCGATGGTCAGCACATGTGGGTGCTACCTGTTTGAGGGGTGTTGGTTCACATACTTTAACAAAGCCTTGTCAAATGTCAGCACACGCCAGTTATACACCTCGACATATCCGGCTAGCAGACAATCCACAAAATCCAGCTTTGTCTGCGCGAACGCGCTCAATCCCGCATCCAAAACAGCCACCTCGGAAACAACAATATTTTCCGTTTTCAGCAGCTGTTTCATCGTATCTGCCGCAACCTCCCGTTCCACGCCATACAACTTCACTAAAACATATATGATTTCAGAAACAACCTCAATTGGCAGAAAGCATCTCTCCGTTGCAAGCTCCCGCTCCACGGTGTCTGCCATTTCAATATTATCTTGCAATATATATCGGATAAGCGCGTTTGCGTCAAGAACCAGCATGCTTTTCCACCGCCGCACTTTCCCAAACCGCTTTTTCCATTGTGGCAAGCTCCGGATTTGCGTACTTGCGCAACGCACCCTTCATGCTTCCGCGCTCGTCCCGCGGCGTCTCATGTTCCGGCAATGTCATCACAATCAACTCAACCCGGCTGTCGAGCATATGCTCCGGCAGCTCGACAATGGGTGTCAGTCGCCTCGCGTCAACAATTTTTCTTATCGCTTCCATATGCGCGCCCCTTTCGCTTGCTTTATTACCATGTATCGTATCATAATCCGCCGCCCGTGTCAACTGCCCTTCCGTTCACATTCTGTTTACACATCGTTTATATTCCGTTCATCTACCGCTCCGGAATCCCATATAAAATTGCAATAGAAATGAAAGGATCTCAGTTATGAAAAAAATAGTTAAACCGCTTTTCATCACCCTCGGCTTTATTTCGCTCGGGCTCGGCACACTCGGTATTTTCCTGCCGATTCTGCCCACAACGCCGCTGTATCTGCTTACGGTGTTCTGCTTCGCGCGCGGCTCCACGCGCTTTCACAATTGGTTTTTATCGACGGGGCTGTATAAAAAGCACCTTGAGGGCTTTGTGAAAACGCGCTCGATGACGATGAAGCGAAAAATTATCATCTGCGCGGTGATTACGGCAATGCTGTCCGTCGGGATGTACTTTTCAACGCCCATTTATGCCAGAATCATCATCGCCGCGGTGATGTTGTTCCACTGGTGG
>JAIRRO010000095.1 GCA_031255955.1 Oscillospiraceae bacterium | reverse complement strand
CTCTGATCTCAGGAAAAAGGAGTATTACCAAAGCCCCAGCGTTAAGCGACGCAAGAAATCCGAGGCGGCGCGTAAGAACAAAAGCAGACGCTACAACTAATCACACAGCAAACGGAGCCGTATAAACGGCTCCGTTTGTTTTCGCAACATCTCTCGCTTATCGCGTGAGCTGTTTTACCCATTTGTACCTGTTGCAGACGATGGCGTTCGGGATGCATTTTAATATCTGGTCGGCTTTGAGAAAGCAGAACGTGACAACGGGCGGAAACCCGAACACAAACGCGCTGAGCGCCGCCGCCGGAATGGTGAACAGCCACATAAAGCTGACGTCCACAATGCTGGCATAGCGCGTGTCGCCGCCCCCCGCGATAATGCCGGATTCCACGGGGAATTCATAGCACGTCCCCACGGTGGCGACGCTGAGAACGGTTAAAAAGCTGACCGCCAGCCGCCGTGTTTCATCGGACACTGCGTAAAAGCCGACAAAAAGATCCTTAAATATAAATATCGCTGCCCCGGCGATTATGCCGTTAAGCAAGAATATCGCTTGCAACGTGCGGGAATACGGCTTAACTAAATCTAATGCGCCCTCCCCCACCGTTTTGCCGATGGTCACCGACGCGGCGTTGGCGCATGCCATCCCGAATATGGCGAAAAGCTGGAATATAATCACGGCGATGCTGTTGGCGGCGATCGCTACGGCGCTGATATGCCCGAGTATCGCCGTTTGGGCAGTCTGGGCAACGCCCCACTGCGCCCCGGAGAGCATAACGGGCAAAGACACCCTGATATAATCCCCCAGATACGAAATATCCGGCGAAACCAGCTCCCGCAGCCGCATCCTCAGCTTTTTATCAACCCTTAAAATATACACCAAAATGATGACAAGCTCGACGATTCGGCTGATTAACGTCGCGATGGCGGCGCCCGTTATACCCAGCTCGGGCGCGCCGAAATTGCCGAATATCAAGCAATAATTTACGGATACATTGATAACGATGGTACACAGCGACATCACCGTTCCGACGCCCGCCGTCTGCACGCATTGCAGGGATGACATAAGCACGTTCGATACTGCGAAAATCAGATATGTCCAGCACATAATCCGGAGATATTCCACGCCCTCGGCAATTACAGCCTCGTCCGGCGTCAACAATCGCAGCGTTTGCGCGGGCGCCGTAAATGTCACCGCCCAGAACAACAGCCCCGCGACGAGTCCCATTTTCAGCCCCAGCGATATAACGCGCTTTATCGGCTCTGTGCGCGATTGCCCCCAATATTGCGAGCCGAGTACGACGACGCCCGCCGCCACGCCGCCGATTATCTGCTGCAGCATAAACTGAAGCTGATTGACAAGCGCCGCCCCCGCAAGGGCGGATTCACTGTAAGCGCCAAGCATAATGTTGTCAGCAAGATTTACGGCAAGCGCCAGCAGCGCCTGCGCCGATATGACGAAAAGCAGCGGGAAAAACGTTGAATACAGCCGCCTATCGCGTGTAAACAGATTTTTTATCAGCATATGCGCCCGGCGCCGTCATCCCCCTCCGCGTTTATTTTCGCATATCAATATACCACGTCCGGCGCGGAAAAGATAGCGATAAAAAAATCAGCTTCCTGTTGACCTTCGTCGCGCGCTGCTGTATGATATAATTGCGGACGCCGATGACGTCCTTGAAATACGGCTTTCCGAAATATATAAAGGAACGGTATAAAAACAATGGAATCGCAGCAAAAGCACCCCTCCGGACGCGCCGGCATCGCCCTGTACCTAACCAGTCAGATTGTATCGCTGCTCGGCTCGTCCCTGGCTCAGTGTGTGGTTTTTTGGCATATCACGCTTGTCACCGGAAGCGGCTCGATGATGACCATCGCCATGATTGCGGGCTTTATCCCCACGTTTATCGTATCGCCGTTCGCCGGAATTTGGGCGGACAGATATGACCGCAAAAAAATTATTATGCTCTCTGACGCGCTTGTGGCGCTTGCGACGCTTGCCCTGTTTATATTGTTTCGGCTCGGTTATGACAGCGTGTGGTTCATAATCGGCGCTATGGCTGTGCGCGGACTTGGTCAGGGCATACAGCAGCCTGCCACCGTCGCGCTTCTGCCGCAGCTTGTTTCTCAGGATAAGCTTATGCGCGTCAACAGTATTATGAGCTCGGCTCAAAGCATTATGATGCTCATTTCGCCCGCGCTCGGCGGCGTGCTGTTCGCGGCGTTTCCCATTGAAATTACCTTCGGTGTGGACGTTGTCACCGCCGCCATCGCCATCTGCATACTGTATTTCTTTGTTAAAACAGGCGAGCGCGAGCCGCGCGAGCCTTCGGAGGACAAGACCTCGGGGTATTTCAGCGACTTAAAGCTGGGGCTGCAGTATATCGCGAAGCACAGCTTTGTCGGGCGGCTGTTCGCCTATATGATACCGCTTTCGCTTCTTATCGCGCCCGTCGCGATTCTCTTCAGTCTTCACATAACGCAAAAATTCGGTGCGGACGCCGCGATGCTTGCGATAAACGACAGCATTTTTGCCGTTGGTATGCTGGGCGGCAGCGCGCTTATGATGGTGTGGGGCGGCTTTAAGCGCCGCCAGCTCACCATTGCCGTCGGCTGCGGCATTATGAGCATCGGCACGATTCTTTACGGCATTGTTCCGAACTTCAAGCTCTTTGCCGCCGTCACCGCGCTGCTCGGATTTTCGATGCAGCTTTTTAACACCCCTTGGACTGTGATGGTACAAGAACATGTTGATAACGAATATTTAGGGCGCGTTATGAGCCTCAGCTCAATGATAAACACGCTCGGTATGCCGCTGGGCTTGATTGTGTTCGGTCCGCTGGCTGATAAAATCGGAATGTGGCGCGAATTTATCATCACCGGCGTCGCGATGCTGCTGATTACCGTGGCGTTCGCGTTCGACAAACGCATCCGCACCGTAAAATGAGGGTGCGTGAAATGAGGGCGTGGGGTCACGCTTGACACACGGCAGTGATGGAAAGCTGCGCAGCCTCGCCTTTCATTTACATTGCGGAAATGGGGTTCTCGTCTAAGAACGCGCGGCTGTCGGTGAGCAGGTCAAGCGCGACGGCGTAAGGCTCCTGATGCAGCCCCATGGCAAAGCCCCTGCCGAGCAGCACCGAAATTATATAGTCCTCCCAGCTTGTAAAGGTCGCTTTTACCTTTTCCGCGGCTTTTTGAATCCAGCTCCACGCCTCATCCTCTGTGATATATCCGATGTTCAAAAATAGCCGCGCCAGATACCCGACGCGCTCCAAATCCCAAGCGTACAGGGTTTCGCACTGCCGTACCCGCTCCTCGGGTAGCTCCAGCACGTCAACAATCGCCTCCACGCTGTTCCTGTAATCCTCCGCGTCCTCCTCGCTCAGCTCGTCGAAGTTACCGACTTTCGCGTTTGCAAAATCCTCCGCGAATTTTTGTGCGTGGCGTCCGCCCAACAGGGATTCCAGCATCTCTATAGCCTCGTCGCGATCCTCTATGCCCCAGCCATTCCCCAGAATATACGCAGTTACCTCCGCGTCCTGCATCAGGCGCAGGGTTTCATACGGCTCGTCCTGTGTGCCTATCAGCAATGCGCCGACGGGCATATATTTTTTGTACTTATCCGGCACCGCGTTTTCCAGGATGAACGCCTGCCGTTCCTCCTCGCTGATCTCGTCGTCGTCATCGTCATCGTCGTCATCATAGTCAATGCCGTCGACGCCCAGCGCACCCATAACCGCCGCCATCTGCGCCTGCATCGCCTCCGCCATCTGCGGGTTCATATTCCCCATCAGCTGCTCCTGCGCCTGCATCTGCTGACGCATTATTAATTCATACTGCTCCATCTGCTTTGCGTAATCGTCAATTAACTCTTGGCGGTCGTCTTCAGACGTCTCAACCCCCATTTCGTCGTTCATACGCTTTTGCTGCTCCAGCGCAGACTTTAGGGCTTCATCCATCTGCTGCTTGTATTGCGCCATGCTCTGCTCCATCATATTTTCCAAATCAGACATTTCATTTTCTCCTTAAAATTAAAATTAGTTTTCGGCGCCCGCCATAATTAGTTGCTCCACAATTTCTGTTAAGCCGCGTTCTGCCGCGTAGTGAATGGCGCTGTGCCGCAGGTTGTCCACAGCGTTGACGTCCGCCCCGCGCTCGATAAGCAAGGCTGCCACATCGTTTGCCCCTGTCATCGCGGCTATAATAAGAGCGGTCTTGCCGTCCTCGTTTTTGCCGTTTATATCGGCGTTGTTGTCCACCAGCGCCTTCACCGCAAAGCGATTATGCTCCAGCGCCGCGTAGTGCAGCGGGGAATTTCCGTTAAGCAGCCGCAGATTCGGGTCCGCGCCGTTTTGCAGCAGCAGCTCAACCAAATGCAAATTGTTGCTCTGCATTGCCAAGATTAACGGACTCTCACCATCGTCGTTGAGGGCATTTACATCTGTACCGGGCTGCTTCAATAGCGCCGAAACAACCTCGCTCTGGTCGTTGTAAACCGCCTGATGCAGCGTGGTATTGCCGGAGGAATCCGTTGTGCTGACATCGTCTGAAAGCAACGCCACCAGCTCACGCAAGCCGCCCGCCGTGGCGTAATCCAGCGCGCGGTGTCCGTCGTTATCCTGAATTGCTTTGTCCGCGCCGTGTTCAAGCAGATATTTAGCTGTCTCGGTGCGCCCCTTCATGGCGGCAAAAATCAATGGGCTTCTGCCCACCTTGTCCGTGGCGTTCACCTCCGCCCCGGCGTCCAGCAGCACGGTGATGATGTCCTTGTTGCCGCTCTCTGAAACGGAATGCAGCGGCGTTACGCTTCTGTTGTTTGCAAGGGTGACGTCCGCGCCGCCCTCCACCAGCAGCAGAACTATGTCCTTTGCCCCCTTGGCTGCGGCATAATACAAGGCGGTGTTGCCCATCGCGTCCCGCTTATCCAGCTGGATGCCGCCTTTTTTCAAAAAAGCCTGCACCACCCCTTTTTGCCCGTTCTTGCACGCGTTAAGAAAGATATTGTCCATACGCTTTTCCTCCAATAAATTTTGCAATAAATC
>JAIRRO010000090.1 GCA_031255955.1 Oscillospiraceae bacterium | reverse complement strand
TGGCGGAGAAGTCGGGATTCGAACCCGAGCCGGGCTATGCACCCGCTAACGGTTTAGCAAACCGCCCCCTTCGGCCTCTTGGGTACTTCTCCGTGCTGTATGTGGATTATATCATATCTCGGCGGCGTTGGCAACATATTTTTTTTTCGGCGCGGCGCGGCGGCGAAAAAACTATATCTTCATCTGCTTTCTCCGCGCGAGGTTGATGGGTCCCTCGTGCATTTCACCGAGGCTTTGCAGCGATCTTCCTAGCCCGTAGGCTACGCATTGCTCCGCGTCGTCGGCAACGCGTGTCGGGATGTTTGTGCGGCTTTCGATCAGCTTGTCAAAGCCCCACAGCAGACTGCCGCCGCCGGTGAGGACTATGCCATTGCGGGAGACGTCGGCGACAAGCTCCGGCGGGGTGTTCTCCAGCACGCGGTGTATCGTTTCGATTACGCGCTCGCTGATTTCCTCAAACGCTTCAAGAATCTCTGTGGTGTTGACGGATACAACGCTCGGAAGTCCGTTCATCAGATTGCGTCCCTTGAGGTCAACCGTCGTCGTTTCGGGGCGGGGGAATACGCAGCCGACGGATTTTTTTACCTCGTCAGCCGTGGCGTCGCCGATTAACACGTTGTGGCGGCGGCGGATGAATTTAATAAGCTCCTCGTCAAAGGCTTCGCCGCCCGCTTTGATGGATTCCGATTCCACGACGCCGCCGAGCGACAGCACCGCGACGTCCGTCGTGCCGCCGCCGCAATCGACCACCATATGTCCGTCCGCGCGGTTTATCTCCAGCCCCGCGCCGATGGCGGCGGCAAGCGGCGCCTCCATTAAGTAAACACGCCGCGCCCCGGCGGCTATGCCAGCATCGATGACGGCACGCTCCTCCACCTCCGTTATGCCCGACGGCACAGAAATGACAACGCGCGGCTTGAACAGCGCGAAGCTCGCCGCCTTGCGCACAAGCTCGCGCAGCATGCGCTCTGTCATATCATAATCCGATATCGCGCCATTGCGCAGTGGGCGGATTGCCGCAATATTCCCCGGTGTGCGCCCCAGCATACGCTGCGCCGCCAGACCGACGCTGAGCAGCCGACCCGTGTTTTTATCCATCGCGACAACGCTCGGCTCGCGCAGGATGACGCCGCGCGCGCGCGTTGCCACCAGCACCGTCGTCGTGCCGAGATCTATGCCGATGTCTCCTCCTAAAAGCATTTGATAGCCTCCAATTTGAACATCCTCAGGCGGCAAAGCCGCCTTGCGGGAACGTTACTCAACATCCTCAGGCGGCAAAGCCGCCTTGCGGGAACGTTACTTCACATCCTCAGGCGGCAAAGCCGCCTTGCGGGAACTCTGCGGCGCTGCGCGCCTTCGAGATTCACGCCGCTTTCGCGGCGCGGCGACCGTGTCGCCGTTGCCTTGCGCCGGTACGCCTTGCAATCGTCGTCGCGCCCACAGGCGCGTTCCCCGTGCGATAGCACATGCAATTATATCCGTTCGCGGCGGGGGTTAATCAATGCGGCGCAATGCGGTGTGGCGCAATGCTGTGCGGCTATGTTCCGTCCGCTTCGGCGAACACGGCGCACACCACGCTTTCGGCGCCGCCGTCAATCAGCGCCCTCGCGCACTCGGAGAGTGTCGCGCCGGTTGTCAGGATATCGTCTATCAGCAGCAGGCGAAGGTTCGCCGCGTCGGGCAGGACGTCATATGCGCCGGATACGTTCGGCGCGCGGTCGGCGGCGCTTGTGAGGGATGAGTTCGCGGCGGTGTCCCGCTTCTTGATAAGCGTCGGTACAAGCGGGAAGCCGAGCCGCTCCGCGACTGTTTCCGCAAGGATTTTCGCTTGGTCATACCCCCGCTTTCGGCGTCTGCGGGATGAAAGCGGCGCCCACGTCACGGCGTCAAATTCGCCGTCTAACGCCTCGAATATCACGCCCGCCATAATCTCTCCGAACACCTCTCCCAGCCAATAATCCCCGGAGAATTTATACCGCAGAAAGCCGCGCCGCACGCCGCCCTCATATCGCAGCGCGGAGACGCAGCGCACGGCGGCTTCAAGCTGCATGCCGTCCGGCAGGGCGGGGGTTGGCGATGGCGTCGCCGCGCCGTCAAGCGGCTGTGTTGCCCCCGCGTCAAAGCCCGGCGCGGCGCGCTGAGCGGGTGGCTGCCATTTCTGCATGGCGTCCAGTCTGCGCTCGCCGCCTGAGAGTTCGGGCAGGGTATCCCAGCAGGCGGGGCATACATCGTCGCGGTGGGTAAATACGATTTTGCCGCAAAAGCAGCATTTCGGCGGGAACAGCAGGTCGATTAAAAACCGCAGCGGACGTATCACGACGCTATCCCCCGCGTAAGCCGCGCCTTCAGACCGGAATACCGCCTCTGGCGTCTGTCGTTTTCGGTCATCGCCTGCAGCACGTCCGTGTCCCCGACGATAATTAACAGCTCCCGCGCGCGCGTTATCGCGGTGTACAGCACGGCGCGTGTGGCAAGACGCGAGGAACCGGGGGGCAGAGCCAGAATCACGGCGCGGTATTCGCTGCCCTGCGATTTATGCACCGTGACGGCATACGCCGGTTCGAGGTCAACGAGCTGCTCGAACATATATTCGACAATTTTATCGTCAAATTCGACCGTCATAAGCTCCGCTGAGAGGTCTATCCTCACGATGACGCCGAGGTCGCCGTTATACACCCCGCTGCCCGGCACGCCGCGGGCGTCCGTCCACATTATATCATAGTCGTTCCGGATTTGCATTACCCTGTCGCCCTCGCGAAACACAAAGCTGCCGAACGCTTTTTCGCGCCGCTCGGACGGGGGATTAAGCGCCTGCTGCAAGCGTATATTAAGCGCCGCCGTACCGGCTTCGCCGCGGCGGGAGGGCGATAGCGCTTGAATCTGCGGCGCGGGTACGCCCATATTCTCCGGCAGACGGTGAGACATAAGCTCCGCCACCGTGTCGGCTATCGCGGCGGGCGTTTTCCGCTTCAAAAAGAACATATCGGAGTCCTTTTCCGAAATATCCGGCAGCTCGCCGCCGTTTACGGCGTGCGCCGCGCGGACGATTGCCGACTGCTGCGCTTGACGGAAAATTTCCGTAAGGCGCACGACAGGCACCGCGTCGCTTTTGATGATATCGGAAAGCACGTTGCCGGGACCGACGGAGGGCAGTTGATTCATATCGCCGACAAGAATCAGTCTGCAATCGGGTCGCATCGCCTCTAACAGCGCGCGCGTTAACGGCAGGTCAAGCATAGAAGCCTCGTCCACAATGACGGCGTCAACGCGCAACGGGTTCACGGCGGAATGCTCAAAGGTCAAGCCGCCGCGCGAATCCATACGCGCGCCCAGAGCGCGGTGAACGGTCATCGCGTCGCCGCGACCGGCAAGCTCTCCCATGCGCTTCGCCGCGCGTCCCGTCGGGGCGCATAAAAGGGTTTTCAGCGACAGCCTGTCAAACAGCTCTAATATCCCGCGCACCGATGTCGTTTTTCCCGTTCCGGGACCGCCGGTTAACGCCATAATGCGCCCTGTCGCGGCGGCGCGCACCGCCATAAGCTGCCCCTCGGCATATGTGACGCCCAACGCAGACTCTATCTCCGTCACCAGCGCGGCGGCGTCCTCCTGCGTGATGGCGTCGCTTTCAGCATCGCTATTAGCGTCATCCCCCAAGGCAAGATGCAGCAGCCGCGCGGCGACAAATACCTCCGCCTCGCGCATTTCGCGCAGATAACAGGCGTCCACACCGGCTATTTCCTCGCGGATAATTTCGCCGTCGTCCGACAGAATATCCAGCGCGTCAAAAAGCTCCTCCGTGCCGACGGATACAAGCTGCGCCGTTGCGGCGGCGAGCTTATCGGTGGGTATAAACACGTGTCCGTTGTTAAGATTATGGCGCAGCTCAAACACCAGCGCCGCCTCAAGACGCTCCGGGCAGTCCTGCTCAAAGCCTATCGCCGACGCCATTCTGTCCGCTTCATAAAACTCCGCGCCGAAGGCGGAGTCTGTCATCAGATATGGATTTTGCGCCAGCTGCTCTAAGGCGTCGTCCCCAAAAACGCCGTACACACGCATAGCGACAAGCGCCGGGACGCCGTATTCACCCAGCGCGTCAATAAGGCGGCGAACGCCCGCCTTGCGTTTGAAATCGCGCGAAAACTCACGCGCGGAGGCGCGTGTTATCCCGCGCACCTGCGCCAGCTTTTCCGGGGCTGTTTCAAGAATTTCAAGGGCATTTTCACCGAATTTCGCGACAATTTCCCGCGCCCTGCCGGGACCGATGCCGCGTATCACTCCGGAGGATAAATATCGCAAAATCGCCTCCGCGCCTTCCGGCGCGGCTCTTGTGAAGCTGTCGGCGCGAAACTGCTGTCCGTAGGAATGATGCGCCGTCCACTCGCCAACAAGCTCCACCGTTTCGCCGGGGGAGACGTCCGGCAGACAGCCGACAACGGTGTGCGCCTCCGCGCCGGAGTCCTCTGAATCCAGCTTAATCACGCTGTAGCCATTGTCCTGATTGCGAAACACGACGGAGGCGACGACGCCACGAAGCATTATTTTTTCATTACCCAGTGCATATCACTCCCCACGCGGCTGACGGCATATTTTGTCTGTCACCGTCTACAGTATATCAGATTATCGCCGCCGGGGCAAGCTCAATGCTTTAACGCGAGCAGCTCCCGATTTTGGAGCGGGTTGTTCTCTCCCAGAAGCAAATTCGCAAAAAAGTGGTTCAAAAATTCGGTGGTGGCATAGATATTGTTTTTGCGGTCAGTGTAATTCGCGCGAACCAGCGCGTTGCGGAAATACCGTTGCCCCGCCCAGCACCCATTTTTTTTTGATATGTTATAATCGCGTATTTTTCCGGCTCGCCGAGGCGCTTGTATTCATAAAAATCATTGTGACGCTCCGCGGATAGGCGGGCGTCGTCGTAGTTGTTGGACATGAAATGCGCCTCCTTTTGCGGTGATTATAGCACAAAAGCGCGTGCGGCGCAATGGCGGCGGCTATGGCGGACGGCGGCAACGCGACGCCCGAAAGCGAGGTTGAAGTCGAAACGTGTACGAATGAGACGATTGACAGCGAAAAGGGGGTGTAGTAGTATGGCATATAGACAGCGATACCGCGAAAAAAAGAAGGGAGAACAATATGGAAGCACACAGCGGCAAATTAAATCTCGACAAGCTGGAAACGCACTTCACCGAATTTGTTGAATCGACGGGCGGGGAGGTAGTGTCGGTGACACGCACATCGCACCCACCTTCGTTCACCATTGTTATGCAATCGTGGACGTTTGGCGCTACCGGAGACGAATACAAGCAGCTTGTAAACGCCTTAGACGAATGCAGCGGCATTGATGTGGTAACGACGACGGATTCCAAGTATGTACTCGTTAAGCTGGCGGTGGGCGAGCAGCTTAATCCCATCTCACCAGAGGATGTTCGTAACTCACAGAAGCACAAACGTATTTCAAACTTGGATGAATCGCTCGAAAACGACGAATATGGCGACTCGGTTGAACAGATAATGCTGGAGACGATACGTGCAGAGCTTGACTCGCTGAGCAATGTGGCATTGACAAACCCGATAAACAAGGATAAATTCGATCGTATTGCCGCGTACTTGATACGACTCGCCGAAGCCAACCAAGGGCGCGAGATTAAGGACATCCTTGACGGCGAATCGGACGACTTTTGGTTTATGCCCAGCATTGCGGTATGCGTTCCCCGGCTGACCTTAACAGGCGAGGCGTACAGTGAATTCTTGAAATATCTCAGGCTCGGCGATTCACTGGGTTTCGACCCGAGATTAAGCGGCGTAGGTGTAAGCATGTGCGTCAACGATGTACATTACCCCATCCCCAAGGACAGGCTATAATCGCCACCCACCACCTAATGCAAAAACAGCCTCACTCCCGTGAACGCCATGGCGACGCCGTGCTTGTCGCAAGCGTCGATGACGTCCGCGTCGCGGATTGAGCCGCCGGGCTGGGCGAT
>JAIRRO010000082.1 GCA_031255955.1 Oscillospiraceae bacterium | reverse complement strand
TGGCGGAGAGGGTGGGATTCGAACCCACGTGACGTTGCCGCCAAACTGATTTCGAGTCAGCCCCGTTATGACCACTTCGATACCTCTCCGTATTTAGCGCGCTTTAGCTTGCTATTATCAGGATACACGATTATAATTGCCTTGTCAAGTCTCTTTGAAGGGTTTGTGATTATTTTTGTCGGGGTATTGCAAGGAAGTGAATATCAAGCAGGATATGCCGGAGGCGGGGCTTGCCGTCCGCCGGGTGACATATAACATCCGAAACGGAAAGCAGCTCGGCGCGTCGGCGATCAAGTTCATTCACGGTTATGGCTCCACGGGGCGCGGCGGGAAAATCCGCACGGAGGTGCGCCGATATTTAACCGAGCAAAAGCGCCGCGGGCAAATCCGGGATTTTATAACAGGGGAGTCCTTTTCGATTTTTGACGAGGCGACGCGCGGCGCCTTCAACTGCTGTGACGATTTGCGGCGGGATTCCGACCTTGAGCGTCACAACAACGGGATAACCATTGTGGTGCTGTAGCGCGACTACAGCGTTTCCACTCTTTTACTGCGGCTGCGGGGCGGGTTGGCTGCCGCCGCGCCGGACAGGACGCTGTCCATCAGGAAAAGAAACTCAAGCGCGCTGCGGAATTCCGCCAGCGTGTCCGTTTCAATCCACGTGAGGGCGCCCTGCCAGCTTGCGTTTTGCCTGAACAGAATATTCAAGCGGAAGCTGGCAAGCTCGCGGATGTCCGACGTGTCGGATTCCATAGCCTGTGAGGGCTCGCGTTCTTCAGCCGATGCGGCGAAGCTGCGCGTCAGCATACTTTTTTGCGGGAAGCTGATCGCGTCCTGAAGCTCGTCGATAATTTTCAGCAGCCCAATCGTGCTGTCGAAACGAACCTCCCCGCCGAAATGCGAGTTTTTTATAACACCAACGTGGTTGCCGTTCTCGTATGCGAAAATTCGGATAATGCTTGTCTTCATCTCATACGGAACAAATTTAGCCTGCGCCAGAGGCATATCATCAATCCCTTCTTTATAAACGCGCTCGCCGTTGCGTACCCGTTAACGATCACGCAACGACAGTATAACACATAAAGGTTTCAAAACGGTTACAATTCTTGAAAATATCAAAAAATATTTTCGCCAAAGCTGTTTGGGGGCTTGCGTTTCGCGTCACGGTGTGACATAATAAGGGGAAAGCGCACGGAGGGCAACGCGATTTCCGTGCCGTAAACAATTATTGGGAGGCGATAAAATATGGGAAAACAGCGTGACACGCTGGAGATTCGTATGCTGGGGGAGCTTTCGGTCAGTTATGGCAAAGCCGATATTTCAGAGGCGGTTAATCGCTCGAAACGGTTCCGTACAATGCTGGCTTATATGCTGACGAATCGCGAACGCTCAATCTCGCTCGCCGAGCTTACAGAGGTTATGTGGCAGGAGGACGAGACTGACAACCCATCCAACACGCTCAAAACCATTCTGCACCGTCTGCGTTCGGCGCTGTCTCAGTTGGGGCTTCGTAACGCCGCCGGGTGCATTTCATATAAGCGCGGCGTATACCAATGGACGCCGACGGTGCGTGTAACCATCGACACAGAGGACTTTGACAGATTCTGCGCCGCGGCTGAGGCGGCGGGGGAGGGCGCGGAGCGCGCGCGGCTGTATGCCGATGCGGTTAAGCTGTATCGCGGGCATTTCCTGCCGAAAAACTCACACGATGCGTGGGTTGTGCCGCTTGACGCCTATTATCACTCGATGTTTATCAAGGCGGTGACAGGCTGCGCCGAGTATCTCATAAGCTCCGGCAGCGCGTCGGAGGCAGCAGCCATTTGCCGCGACAGTATTCAAATCGACCAGTATGAGGAAAAGCTGCACGCGCTGTTAATTCGCGCGCTTATCGCCTCCGGAAATCAGCAGCAGGCGTTGGAGCATTACGACTACGTCACTAAGATGTTCTTCAATAAATTCGGCGTCAATCCGTCGAACGAGCTGACAGAGCTGTACAGCGAGGTTATGAAGTCCTCGAAAACCACGGAAGCAAGCCTCGGCGCTATTATAGAGGAGCTGCGCGAGGACAAGGCTGACACGGGGTGTTTCTACTGCGAATTTGAGCCGTTCCGCACGATTTACAGGCTTGAGGCGCGCGCGGCTGCCCGCAGCGGACAGGTTGTTTACATATGTCTGCTTACGGTTTCGCCTATGAAGGGCAAGAAGCTGCGGCACGATGTTCTGCTGCGCGCTATGGATAAGGTTCGGGAAACGGTGCTGAAAACGCTGCGCCACGGGGATTTATTCACGCGGTACAGCGCCAATCAGTTTTTAATTATGCTGCCCGCCACATCGTATGAGGCGGGGCGGATGGTAATGCGCCGCGTGACAACGACATTCCGGCGCGCGTATCCGCGGGGGAGTGTTGCTCTCTCGCATACGCTGCAACCCATCGTACCCGCAGCGCTGGACAGGCGCGCGGAGGAAATCCGCGTCGAAGAAGCTAGCGTTGATTAAAACTTTTATACTTTTTACACTTGGCTTACGCTACGCCAGCTTTACGCGTTTATAATTCTTTTTGCCGCGCCGCACGACAATTCCCTCACCGGAAAGCTCGTCCGGCGCGTATTTTTTTGCGATGTCCGTGATTTTTTCGCCGTCAACCTCCACGCCGCCCTGCTGGATGGCGCGGCGCGCCTCGCTGCGGGAGGGGACAAGTCCGGATTTATGCAAAATCGCGGGGATATCAATTGTCCCTTCAAGGAAATCAGCCTCTGTCAGAATTGTTTCCGGCATCTCGGCGGCACCGCCGGAGCGAAACAGCGTCCGCGCGGTGTCCAGCGCCATAGCGGCGGCTTCCTCACCGTGAACCTGCTTCGTGACTTCAAACGCCAGCGTTTCCTTAGCCTCGTTAATGCGTGAGTCCTGCCATAGCTGCATATCGCGGACTTGCTCCACGGGGAGAAACGTCAGCATATTCAGGCATTTTATGACGTCGGCGTCGTCCACATTGCGCCAGTATTGAAAGAAATCGTAGGGGCTGGTTTTGTTCGCGTCCAGCCACAGGGCGTTGCCCGCCGTCTTGCCCATCTTGACGCCGTTTTTATCCGTCAAGAGGGTTATGGTGAGTACATGCGCGTCCTTTTGAAGCTTGCGGCGGATAAGCTCTGTACCGGCGAGCATATTTGACCACTGGTCATCACCGCCGCACTGCATATTACAGCCGTATCGTAAAAACAGCTCGTAGAAATCATACGCTTGCATTATCATATAATTAAACTCAAGGAAGGTGAGTCCCTTTTCCATGCGGGTTTTATAGCAGTCCGCCGTCAGCATACGGTTGACGGAAAAATGCGCGCCGAAATCGCGCAGGAAATCGAGATAATTAAGACCTCGCAGCCAATCGGCGTTGTTGACAAGCATTCCGCCGCCGTCCCCGAACTCGATGAAGCGCGAAATCTGCTCTTTTATTTTTTCGACGTTGTTATCAATCGTCTCGATGGTCATCATGCGGCGCATATCCTGCCTGTCAGAGGGGTCGCCAACCATACCCGTTCCGCCGCCGGCAAGGGCAATGGGGCGGTTCCCCGCGGATTGCAGGCGTTTCATCAGGCACAGCGTCATATAATGCCCCGCGGTCAGGCTGTCCGCCGTGGGGTCATAGCCGATATAAAAGGTTGCCCTGCCGCGGCTTATCAAATCCGCGACTTCTTCCTCGCCCGTTGTCTGCGCGACAAGTCCGCGCGCCAAAAGCTCCTCATAGAGTGTCATCGTTTTTCCAGTCCTTACTTAGATATTTCGCAGGTATCATACACTCCGGACGGGCGAGCTGTCAACAGCGAATTTTGTGTTATCTTGTCTGTCCGGTCTGTTTCACGGCGGCGAACGCCTGAAGCAGATAGCTGTCGGGATCCGCCATGCAGACCTCGTCGTGCAGATAAATGTTGTACACGGGACCCGTGAATTCAAGTCCGGCTTCCTTGGCGTACTTCTCCATACGTGCGGGAAGGTCGTTCGTCACGCCGTAATAGCCGCGAGTATAGCCGACGAGATAGTCGCCCTCTTTGATGCATTCCTCTCCGTCGGGGTCAAGCGAGAAGAAGCGCGACGGCTGCCCGGGTGAATAGTTGAAGCTGTACATGCTGTCCCAATAGCCGCCTATTTGATAATCCACGCTCCAGCCGCCGTGAACGGTTTCGCCGCAGAATTTTAGAAAATTGTCGTAAAACGCTTTGCGGTTGCTGAAGTTTGTCGGCTGACCCATATGTATCCGGCGCTTTTTCATATGGTGCACGGCGATGACTGTTTCGTCAACCTCAAGTCCTGTGGCTATGCTCTCATGGAACGACGAGAGTATCTTTTTCGCGCGGCGCAGACGCTTTATTTCGTCGTCCAGCCTTTGCTCTTGCTCTGTGAACAGCTCAAGCAGGGTTTTCGGGGTGCGGTGCGTAACAAGCTCGCGGATTTTTTTAAGCGGGATTTCCAGCGCGCGCAGCAGCGTCAAAAATTTAACCGTTGTGATCTGCTGCGGGGAGTAATACCGATAGCCGTTTTCCCCGCGCAACTTCGGACTGAAAAGCCCGTGCTCGTCATAAAATATGAGCGCGGAGCGGTTAAGATTTGTGAGCTTCGCGAACTTACCGCTGCTTATTAGTTTGTCTTTTGTTATGATATCCAATTTCCCATCGCTCCTTGAAATATTATCGAAATATTATCGGATTTTTCTGTCGGGCGGCGCGCGTGAGAATGCCCGCCCGCTTCTTTATCAACATTATAAACCCGCGCCGAGTGAAAGTAAATACGCAATTTCTGACAATATTCGCGCTTTCACGCGCTGAAGTAAAGTAAATTGTACAAATAGCGGTTGAAATCGACACTAAATTCAACCGGTGGTTAAATGGACTCAACTGAGCGTAGATTGACAATTAAGCCCCGGCGGCGTATGATACGCGTAAGGTCAAAAAAGTCAAAATCGTGCCGAAATATATGAAAGGCGAAATATAAGAAAGGAATGTACACTGATGAAAAATTCGAGACTTATCGCAATGCTTCTCCTGCTGTCCCTGCTGCTCTCGCTTGCCTCCTGCACGCGCGCCGACGCACCGGAGGGGGACGCGCCCTCAGGAGCGCCGTCCAACGAAACGGCGGCGCCGATTAAGTACGCGTATTCGGAAACGGAGCTGAATATGAACGTATCCGGCGCTGACTTCTTTGCCTATTCCGGCGGACGCTTATATTACGACAAGCGGAGCGCCCCGGGCACAGCGGCGATATTCTCCGTGTCCGTTGAAGATGCGCAAGCCTCGCTTGACGCCGATGACGGCGCGCCGGTGTGGGAGCGCGTGTATTTTCTCCCGAATATGTCCGGGTACGACGTCGAGCTTGGTTATTCGCTGCAAGGACTGAGCGTTGACGCGGATGGGAATCTGTTTATCGCCACGCTGCTTACATTCCCCGATGAGAACGACCCGAATGTCATTGACTATCGGCAGGAGCTGATTAAGGTCTCGCCGGACGGGACGGAGCTATACTCAATTGACCTTGCGGCGCTGCCTGACGGGGAACCGTCAGTTATATCAAGGCTGGAAACAGACGACGCGGGCAATGTATATCTGTTTGATTCGTCAGCGCGATTTATCTATGCCTTTGACGGCGCCGTGGGCGAGCTGAAATTTATCATCAAGGAAACTAAGGATGTATACATTAGCGATATGTCTCGCTCAAACGACGGCACAATCATATATGCAGCCTCAAAAACGGCGGCAGACCCCATGCAGCCCAGCTATTATTTTACAACCTTTGAAATGAAAACAATTGATTTCGCGCGCGGCGCCTCGTATGGAGAGCCATTCAAAGGCGCGCCGGAAAGATTTATAGTCGAGATGCTTGACGGAAGCGGGGATTATGCCTTTTATTTTCACAACGGGACGATTCTGTACGGAGTTAAGCCGGATTCAATGACTGAAGAGCCGGTTATGAACTTTTTGAATTCGGATATTCAGCCGACAGCGCTCGGCGAGCTTATTTCCACCGTTGACGGCGAGTTTTTGATGTTGAAAAACAACGGTGCTGCCCGTTATGTGTCGCGCATTGTGCCGAATCCGAACGCCACGCTGGGAGATAAGGTGCTGCTGAAGATGCTTGTCTCCTCGCTGTATGATCAGGCAATGGTGGATGCTGTGTTGAACTTCAATAAAACAAGCCGGACGGCGCGCATTGAGATTGATAGCTACGAATATGATCTTACGAAGCTTGACCTTGCGCTTATCGGTCAGGACCCACCGGATTTGTTTAATATTATCAGCGGGGCAAGGAAATATTTCAGCAAAGGGGTGCTTGCCGACTTGAATCCTCTGCTTGATGCAGACCCTAATATCTCTCGTGAGGACCTTTTTGAGAATGTGCTGGAGGCGTCAAGCGCCGATGGTAAACTGTATTCCATAACGCCGGCTTTTACGGTGCAAACGCTGGCGGGAGCGCAGTCTATATTCGGTGACGTCACATCCATAACGCCGGAAGAGCTCCTTGAGATGGCGGATAAATACCCGGATGCCGCGATTTATTCATCATTTAACTCCGCTTCGGCGGGGGTAACAGGACAGACCGCGTGGATTTATCAGGCGGTAAACACCTTTTCAAAGTACGTAAATTGGGATACGGGTGAGGTCAGCTTTGACAGCCCGGAGTTCATATCGCAGCTGAAGCTTTCAGAGCGGATGCCGCCCGCTGCGTCGCTATCGTCGATGTCTGATTACGAGAAGTTCTTCTACAATTATTCAACCAATATTCGGGAGGGACGGCAGCTGCTTGAAAATGTGTACATCGATAATCCGCGCGTAGCGCGGACGCTGGAAACCGATCTTTTCGGAGAGCCTGTGTCGTTCGTCGGTACTCCGACAAATGAGGGGAGCGGCAATGTGATAGTAGCCCAGAAGAGGCTTGCCATATCCGCAAAGTCAAAGCACCCGCAAGAGGCGTGGAGCTTTATATCCTCTTTGCTTGATGAGAATCGTGAGTATCAATACGGCGGCGTTTATTTCATCAATAATCGTGAAGTAAAGCAGGAGGCGTTGTCGCTGAATAAAAACGTGTTTGAGCGCCGCGCGCGCGAGGAAATGAAGCCGCTTACAGAGCGCGATTCCTCCGACGGCATTGTGATTTACGATTATTTGAATATACAGCTTGCCGCCTATACTGTCGCCTCGCTGGACGAAATTGATATGACCCTGCCGAAATATCAGAATTACGCCTTGACGGAGGAGGAAATAGACCGAGTGCGAAGCGTGATTGAAAGCGCTGACATTTTTGTTGATGGCGACCCGACCGTAAACACCATTTTGATGGAGGAGCTTGAGGTGTTTTTTGCCGGTGCGAAAACAGCGGAGGAAACGGCGGAAATCATACAAAGCCGCATCGCGCTGTACGTCAGCGAGCAGGGGTAATTACGCTCTGCGCTAAGATTCTATATTTAGCCGTGTTTTCAAGGCGTCCTGCAGGACACGTGAAAAATTAATATTTGCAGCCTCGGCTTTGTTGTTCAGCCAAGCTGGCAGCGAAAGTGTCTTTTTAACTGCGCGGGAATCCATTTTTCGGCGGATTGCGTCAGTGTCGGCTTTTATAAGGCTGACGATGCCGGGTGGTTGAACAGTGACGGAAAGAGATGGTTCCGGTATTTTTTCGTAGTTTTGCTCTGAAACCCAAAGCCAAGTGGATAAGGCGTCCTGCGCCATATCTAGCGCCTCGCCAAGCGTGTCGCCGCAGGTGCGGCAGCCGAATAAATCCGGCGCATGCACATCGTAGCCGCCGTCTGCCGGTGTGATAATTACAGGATAAATATAAGTCATTTTTACCTCCCCAATATCCGATAACATTATGGATGCTATAAAAGCCCCGCGTCCTTCAAGATGCCCCGCGCGGTGGTATCATTAATTTTGCTTCCGCGCGGCACTGTAATTTTTATGCCGGGCTTGTCGGGGTGTTCCACATAGTTGTGTTTGCCGCCGGTTTTGAGTATCCAACCGCCTCGTTTTAATCGGCGTTCAAGCTCTGTTCGCTGCATGCGATTCACCCCTTGATAGCATTATAATACGTATAATACGTGCTGTCAAGGGGTGGAATGGTATTTTGCGATATTTTTGTGGTGAGCTAAGCGCCTACGAGCAAAACCGGTGTTCGCCGATGTCGAGCAGCACGGGGCGGGAGCGAATCCACGTGCTGGTGGCAGTTTTGGGATTGTAATAGTAAATCGCGCCGCCGGAGGGGTCGCAGCCGTTTATTGCGTCGCGCGCCGCTTTATAGGCGCTCTGCGCGACGGGTTCGTTAAACTGTCCGTCAACGACGCAGGTGAAGGCGCCGGGCTGATATATAACGCCGGACAGCGTCCCCGGAAACGACGGATGCTTCACGCGATTGAGCACGACAGCGCCAACGGCAACCTGTCCGTCAAAGGGCTCGCCGCGCGCCTCCGCGGAAATAAGACGCGCCAGCAGGTTTATATCGCCGCTCTGCGCGTTTGTCGCTGTGGACGCCGAAATCCCAAGCGCGGCAAGCGTTGCCGTACCCGCCACACCATCCGCCGTGAGCTTGTTTTTCTGCTGAAAGTATTTCACAGCGCGCTCCGTTTTGGAACCGAAAACGCCGTCAATCGCCCCTGAATAATAGCCCCACGCGCGCAGCTTTGTCTGTATTTGCGTGACGACGGCACCGGACGAACCGCGGCGATACGCCGCCGCGTCCGCGTGCTGCGCCGCTACTATTACGAGTATGTTGATGGCGATGATAATTGCAAGCGCCGGAAAAAGCCTTCTTTTTTTCATAAAAAACGCTCCTTTGTAAACGGGATTTCACTCCGTAGTTTACGAAGAAGCGCGGTTTATTATGATATGTAAATTTTTCAGGCAATGGGGTGTGGTGATTTACAGCTTGAAATTTTGATTTAATGTGGTATAATCAGCAGCAGGCGGTGATGAACGAAATGCGATATACGATAAACGAAATACGCGAAAAAGCCGCGCCGATTGCGGCGAAATACGGCGTTGGTTCGCTGTATCTGTTCGGTTCATACGCGCGCGGCGACGCCGGGACTAAAAGTGATTTAGATTTCCGCGTTGACAGCGGAAGAATACGGGATCTTTTTGAGCTTGGCAGTCTTTACAGCGATTTGGAAGCCGCGTTGCAAGCAAAAATTGATATCGTTATGACCGAGGGGTTGAGCGACGATTTTTTGAGTGAAATTCACCGTGACGAGGTGCTTATATATGCCGGGCAATAGTCGCGATTTATTTGTGCTGAGCCGTGCGGTATGCGCAATATTGTGGCGCACAATTACGGCGAAATTAAACCGGAGGTTCTGTGGAACACGGCGGTAGAGCGAATTATTGAACTGAAAGTGGCGTGTGAGGATATTATCAGTAAGATGTCGTAGAGGTAGCCGCCATTACATCTGTTTTTCAGCGAGCTCTGTTTTCATTTTCGCGATGAAGTCCGCAATTCCCGTTGCTCCGAGGTCACCTGCGGAGCGGGAGCGCACGGCAAGCTCGCCGCTTTCCGCTTCTTTGTCGCCCAGCACTATCATATATGGAATTTTTTGAAGCTGCGCCTCGCGGATTTTATATCCTATTTTCTCGTTGCGGAAATCGATTTCCACACGGAAGCCGTGTGACGCAAGCTCGTCCGAGATTTTTTGAGCATACGCTTGCGCGCGGTCGGTAATCGGCAGCACGGTGATTTGAACGGGGGAGAGCCACAGCGGGAACGCCCCGGCGAAATGCTCTGTCAAAATGGCGATAAAGCGCTCTATACTGCCGAAAATCGCGCGGTGGAGCATCACAGGGCGGTGCTTTTCACCGTCCGAGCCTGCGTACTCCAGCTCAAAGCGCTCCGGCATTTGAAAATCGAGCTGAACC
>JAIRRO010000032.1 GCA_031255955.1 Oscillospiraceae bacterium | reverse complement strand
GGCGGTGGCGATATTTATCACGAAATGCTCAAACTGTTTCGAAAAAATCCGCTGTTTCGACACGATAATAATTTTGTTGAAAAAACGCTTGACATTCAAGACCGGATGTGATATATTGGTTCCATTGTAGGGGTGCCGCTGATTTCTAATCTGGTCAAGCCCCTAAGTTTTATTGTCGTTTTACCTCGAAAATAAAACGGCGTAGTTTCATTATATAACAGAAAAGAAGGATGTCAAACAGGCGGCAGAGCCGTCGCCGTTGCAATTTCACGCAAAACCGTATCAGTCAAAACAGGCTGAAATCCGCGAATGTCAATCGTGTTTGTGAAGCTCACAATTGAGTGCCGCAAGGCGCCCCGGCGTCACACCGACTGCTCCCGCGATCTATAATCCGCCTCGATATCCACACCCCAGGCATCATCAAGCCCGACGCCGACCGGGGCAGCCCCGAACGACACGGAGGCTTCTGCGACAGCGTTATACACAACCGCCGCACCGCAGCTGTCCGAGTGATAATTTTGCGCGCGATTGCGACCAATCCCGAAGCTCGCCGCCGTGGAAACAGCGTCAATGTTCGCGCCGAGAAAGATAAATTCCCAGCCGTACTTTGCTTTTTGCTGTTCTATTTGCGCCTTAATCGCATCGGAGGTGTATTCGCGGCTCGCGTTTTCCTCGCCGTCCGTGATAATCACGAACAACACCTTTTCAGCGCGATAGCTGAGCGCGGTGTGCTTTTGTGCGCTCGCGATTTTGCTTATCGTGCGTCCGATAGCATCAAGCAGCGCGGTTGAGCCGCCGACTTGGTACTCGTTCTCCGTCAGCGAGCTGACGGCGCGAATGTCTATGCGGTCGTGCAGCAGCTCATAGCTGTTGTCAAACAGCACGGTTGTGATTTGGCATCTGCTCCGCGCAGCCTGATGTTTTTGCAACATAGCATTGAAGCCGCCGATTGTGTCACCCTCCAAGCCGCCCATCGAGCCGCTCTTGTCGAGTATGAATACGAGTTCGGTTAATCCTTTTTTCATGGTATATCCTCCGTTCAAATTTGGTTTATGAGCAGAGTTTACCACAGGCTGGCGGTCAAAAGGTCGCTCGGCAAGCGACAAATATCAAGTTTCGAAATTGTAATCCACCTCGTAACTACCATCAACTAATATGATAGGCAATTCGTTTTTCTTACATGACGCAATGTAATGAGCGTGTTCGAGTATGAGCGCCTTGCGGGTCAATCCGCTGTCATATCCCCGATGCTCAATCGCATTTTCAAATCCGACAATATCATTGAAATGCTTATTGATGTAATCCTCGCTGAAAGCAATGCATACAAATCGAATATCGCAGAGGTATTCAGCGGCAAAATCTGAAGCATAATCAAACGGAACATAGCAGCCCTCGACGATTAAGTTCTGACGATTTTCAACGTTGGTTTTTATAATTTCTCTCACTATTGGCCATAAATAATTCTGTAAATCTTTATCGTCACTTTCGGGTGTGAGTGAGCAGTAGCCACTCCGAATCAACCCCATTTTCAAATGGTCAATAGAGATATAAGGGTAGCCATATTTTTTAAGCAATCTTTGTGCAAGAAGGGTTTTGCCCGAATGTCCCGCTCCGGTTATAATCAGAACCATCATGCCCCTCCCAACAGCGGCTGGTCGTACTCGAACAGCACGTTGTTAATCTCGAAAATATCGTATTTGCCGCTCGCGATGAAATACTCGACGATTACGTCAAACTTGCGGCTGTGGGACAGCGCGAAGCCCGCGCGTTCAAGCAAATCCTCCGTCTCGTCAAGCGTGAGCCGGAGCGCGACGGCGAATGCCAGTACGGTCGGCTTGCTTGGCGCGTAATTCTTATTGCCGCGAATCTTGCTGAACAAGCGTCGGTCGATATTGGCGCGGGTGTATACCTCGGAATCTTTCTTAAAGCCCTTCGCGTCAATCAGCCGCAGCAGCGTCTCGGAAAACGGCTCGTCAAGGTTTCCGATTATGTCGTCAAGACTCCCGAAGGACGCCGCACCGGCGTCAACGCTCGTCGGCGCGTATAAAACCATAAAATCAAGTTGATCCGTATCGAAGCCATGAGTCATATCATGCTCGCCGATATAATTCCCGTCAATGTACGCCTCAACCTCGCCCAGCAGATTTCGCCCGACGGCGAACGACGCCCTGTCAAATATCACGAGCGACACATCAATATCGCTATCGCGCTCGGCGAGAAATTCGGCAATTGCCGTCGTTGCCACGGAGAGGGCTTCCTCCCGCGGATAGCCGTAAATGCCACTCGAAATCAGCGGAAATGCCACGCTTTCGCAGTTATTTTCCACGGCGAGCGACAGACTGCTTATATACGCCGCGCGGAGCAGACGCTGTTCGTCGTTGCTGCCGCCGCCGTAAATCGGTCCCGCCGTGTGAATCACAAATTTCGCCGGAAGCCTAAACCCCGGCGTGATTACGGCGTCGCCTGTGCATATCGGCGCCAGCTTGTCGCAGGCGGCTTGCATTTCGCGCGCGCCCGCCGCGTTAAATATCGCGCCGCACACGCCGCCGCCCATAGCAAGACCGGTGTTTGCCGCATTGACAATCGCATCAACGCGAAGCGTTGTAATATCGGCATTAATAATGTTTAATGGCATATTTGGTACCTCCATTACCCAGCGCATTCATTATAAACCCCCGGTTGGAGAAAAATCAAGCACACGTCTATTTATTTCCCCCGCAATGTGCGGTATCATATCGCCATACAGCCATCAACGCGCATTTGTTTGACCTGTTGGCGGACAACGAAAAACTCCGCGAGCTATCCGCGCTGCTTTAGCTGCAGTCCCAAGTGCTTTGCGGGGTTCAAAATGGGGTATTCCATTGCCTTGACCTCCATTAATTTTTTGTGAAAAATTTCGATATGCGGGGTGAAATAGGGCGCCAGCACCGAGCGGAGCTTTTCAAGCGCGCGAATTCACACTATTTTAACGTGCTTTTGCGCGCGATATGTGGTAGTATGGTGTATCACTATTATATCAGGAGGATTTTGAAATGGAAATCAGAAACGGAAGGTTCACTCGCCGCGCGGTCGCCGCGGTAATAATCATCGTTGTCGCAGTGTTTTTATTCTTAATGTCTACGGTGACAATTCAATCGGGGACGGTGGGCGTCGTATCCCTGCTGGGCGCCGTGCGCGAAACCACGATGAGCGCAGGCTTTCATCTGAAGGCGCCGTTCGTCATGAACGTCACGAAGGTGAACACACAGACGCAAAAAATTGAGGTCAGCTCCGCCGCGGCGTCAAAGGACCTGCAAAACGTATCCGTGCTGGCAGCGGTGAACTATCACGTTGACCCGCAGGGCGCGGCGCGGCTGTATAAAAACGTCGGTATGTCCTATGAAATCAGAATCATCCAGCCCGCCGTTCAAGAATCGATTAAATCGGTCATCGCCCGCTTCTCCGCGGAAGAGCTTATCACGCAGCGGCAGACCGTTTCCGCGGGCATCAAGGACGAGCTGGCGCAAAAAATCGGTACATACGACATCATCACGGACGAATTTAACATTATGAACTTCGATTTTTCGGAGGAATTCAACCGCGCGGTTGAAGCCAAGCAAACAGCGCAGCAGGACGCCCTGAAGGCAGAGCAGGAGCTTGCGAAAATCACGATTGAGGCGCAGCAGCAGGTTGAGCAGGCGAAGGCGCAAGCCGAGGCGACGAAGGCGCGCGCCGACGCGCAGGCATACGCGACAAAGGCGCAGGCGGACGCGGACGCCTACGCCATCGAAGTGATTCAAAGCCAGCTCGCGCAGTCGGGCGACGCCTATCTGGAATATCAGCGCACACAAAAATGGGACGGCAAGCTCCCCACCGTCGGCGGCGCCAACGCGTTCATCGATGCCTCAGCGTTTTTGAATTGACGCCCGGATTTTAATAAATTTGCAAGCAGGTATTTGATTCAAGCGCAAGCGGCAAACAGGGTAGAAATGTGCGCTCAATCAAAAGCGGTGCGGTATCCCGCTTTGCCGCATAATCGCATTTGCGGTGTGGCGCGACTTTATTTTGCTGTCAACAGTCACATGGCGCTTTGTTATGGGGCTGTGCCAGATATCGTGATCTCCCTTTCCTCGTCTGAGAAAATAGCAGCCATTCTCACTCAAAATTTCGCGCACGACTTTTTCATATGCTGCCATTAGGCAATAGCTGCCGTGCGGCTGGCAACGAAGACTAAAACAGCCTCTGCGGGCTTACCGCCCAGCTCCAGCAGCTCCGGCGCGGCGCCTGTCACATGCGCGATGAGCTCGTCCACGGACTCTGATTCAAGGGCGATCGGCAGCTCGTCACAGACCGCAACCCACACCCCGGCCTCGTCGTCCCATGTCATTTTAACGGTATATTCCACAGTGTTAAGCCCCTTTCAGTCCAGCTCTTCCATGGTGTTTTAAGCGTCGCGTACATTTACGCGTACATTCATATGTACATTATATCCCCGCGGTCGGCGAATGTCAATCGCCGCACCCTGTGGCGCCCGCAGCACGGCAACCGCCGTCAGCCTTCTGTTGGTTCTCTCGGAGCGTCCGTGCTCACATTATTCTCCACAACTTCGGCTTCGATTTCCGCGCTTACAGCTTCGGCTTCGATTTCCGCGCCGTCGTCGTCCTCTTTTTCCGTGCGGGCGACGGCTATCACCTTTGCGCCGTCACCGAGGCGCATCAGGCGCACGCCCTGCGTTGCGCGACTTAGTACGGATATGCTCTCCGCCGCCATACGGATGATGGTGCCGTCGTCGGAGATCAAGAGGACGTCGTCGTCCCCGCTGACAACCTTAATCGCTGCCACTTTTCCGGTTTTGGAGGTTATTTGATAGTTCCGGCGTCCCAGTCCGCCGCGGCTTTGCGCCTCGCGCTCGCCGTCGCCGCCGCCGCGCAGGTATTCTGATATTTCCGTGCGCTTGCCATAGCCGTTTTCCGTGACGGTAAGCAGCGTGCCGCCTTCTCTTGCGCGGGCTGCCCCGACGCAATAGTCGCCCGCGCGCAGCCGTATGCCGCGTACACCGGCGGCTGTGCGTCCCATCGGGCGCAGATCCGTTTCGCGGAAGCAGATCGCCGCGCCGTCGTGCGTGGCTATTAATAGATTTTCGCTGCCGTCTGTGTCGCGCACAGAGATAAGCTCATCGTCGTCCGCCAGATTGATGGCTCGTATACCTACGTTTCTGATGTTTTTCAGCTCGGCGGCGTTCATGCGCTTCACCGTGCCGCCGCGCGTGACGAATATCAAATAGCCCGCTTCGTCCACGCGCGCTTTTATCATCGCGGTGACGCGCTCGCCCTCTTCGATGGGCAGCAGGTTCACAACGTTTGTGCCCTTTGCCGTTCTGCCCGCCTCCGGTATTTGATATCCCTTGCGGCGGAAGGCTCTTCCGCGGCTGGTGAAGAATAAAATATAGTCGTGCGTGGAGGCTGAAAGAATGTTTTCCACATAGTCCTCCTCGCGCGTGGTCATGGCTGTGATGCCGCGTCCGCCGCGCCGCTGGGCTCTGTAGGTGTTTGCGGGCTGGCGCTTTATATACCCGGCGTTTGTCAGCGTGTAGACGCATTCCTCCTCGTCGATGAGGTCCTCGATGTCAATTTCGTCCTCCACGGCGGCAATTTCCGTGCGGCGCTCGTCGCCGTATTTGTCGCGGATTTCGGTGAGCTCTTTTATCAGCACGGCTGTCAGCTTTTGTTCGTCGGCAAGCAGGTCGAGGAAGTATGCGATTCGCTCTTGCAGCGCCGCGTATTCTTCTTCAATTTTCTCGCGCTCCAGCCCCTGCAAGCG
>JAIRRO010000004.1 GCA_031255955.1 Oscillospiraceae bacterium | reverse complement strand
GTTCCATCCAAAAACATCCGATATATTGCTGCGGGTTTACCAGTTGGAGACAACAACGCGGACACAAGAACATTTGTGTCCAAGACCGCCCGTGCAGCGCTCATGCATCCGCTCTCCGCGCCCGCCGCTCGGCGCGGTACGCCGCAATTTCCGTGTTTATTTCATCAAGGCTCATTTGAGACGCGCTATTTTGCGCCGCATTTTGCCATATCCGCTCAGTGGCTGCTGTCGCGTCACGCATTGCAGCTGCTCTGTTTTCATTTTCAGAAAGCGAGATTTCAAACGGTATTTTCCTCTGACGTACTGCTTGGCGCACAAAAACGGTAATCGCGGTTGTGAGACTCATTCCCATAGCTCCAAAGATTTGGTCGGCTTCATTCTTCAGATTTTTATCAAGCCGTATGCTTAAATTCGTTGTGTCAGCCACAATAACAGCCCCTTTCTGTATACTCGCATTGTATCACGATATTCGTGATATGTCAAGCATTTGCACGAATATATTTGCGCGAGTGAAAATTCCGGAATCAACTGACCACACCCTGCGCTAAGACACGGTTCGCTGTACCCACGCAAAAATCTCATAACCTGAAAAAATTACTTGACATTTCCCCGAGCAGGATGTAAACTGCACTCGGACGGAAAAACCGCCCGCACCCGCGAGACGAATCGCGAACTGAATATTGCACAAACAATATTTCTCCGGAGCCCGTCGCAAGCGCCCCGCGTTCCACGTCGAAACCCGACAAGAGATCACCACAGGTGATTTCGGGACTTTGCGAAACCCGCGACGACGAGCCTGAGCTGAGATGCTCACGGGGTCGGATAACACCGACCTTCGCAGGATTGAAGGTACGCGCTACGAGCGCGCCGAACCTGTATAAAAGGATGAATGTTGCGGATTGCGGATGTATGCTTTATCGCATTACACACGCGGCGCTCTTTCATTCTACCGTTTACGGAGAAAAGAGCGCCGCGTTTTTTCATGCCGCGGCATTCGCCAAATCTGCCTGCTTCATTACCTTTCCATAGGCATCAAAGATGCCACAGGGCGGTTGTGCGCTGCCCAAGACCTCCTTTCCCGGGCGTCCTTGACGCCCGCAAGCGCGGACGAGACTCGTACCCTCGTCCGCGCTTGTTTTTTTCGCTGCCTATAACTCGTCCGGTGAGAAGGTGTACACCGCGTCACAAAAGCGGCAGGTAATTTCAATTTTTGCGCCCTTTTCGGCGATGTCGCGCAGATCGTCCTTGCCGATTCCGGCAAGCGCACCAAGGACGCGCTCGCGGCTGCAGCCGCATCTGTATTCCACGGGCGCGCGACTGACGAATTTTGGGTCAAGGCTATGCAGCACGCGCCGGGCGACGTCCTCTGCCGTGCCGCCGTCTAACATTCCCGTCACAGCGCCCGCCTCCGTTATGTTGCGTTCAAGAACCGATATTATATCCTCCGGTGCGCCGGGCAAAAGCTTCATTATATAGCCGCCCGCCGCCCTTACGCTTCCGTCGCCGCCGATAAGCACACCGAGCGCGCACGCGGCGCCGATTTGTTCGCTTTGAGTAAGAAATGAAGCGAAGTCCTCCGCTATTTCTCCGCTGACAAGCTCCGTTGCGCTTGAATACGGTTCATGCTCGCCGTCGTCACGAATGACGGTGAGCGTGCCGTCATTACCCACGGCGCGCCCGACGTCCAGCTTGCCGTTCGGCGCAAGCGGCAGCTCCGCCTCGGGAGCGCCCGCGCAGCAGCGCACATTGCCGAGGCTGTCCGACACCGCGATGACAGTACCGATGGGACCGCCGCCGCGAATTATAGCCGTTAAGGACGCGCCATCCTTTTTAAGCTCAGAGCCGAGAATGCTCGCCGCCGCCATTGTCCTGCCCATCGCCGCCGTGCAAACGCGCGAAGCCTTGTGAATATCCCGCGCCCGCTCCGTTAGCCCGCGCGAGGAAATAGCGACAACAGAAACAAAGCCGTCGCCCGAAATTGCCCGAATAATTTCATCCAAGCTGAAATTCTCTCCCTTCGTGGTGCGGCGGCATTGCGCCGCCGATAGGCGTATTTTATCACTAGCGGGCTTGAAACGCAACACGCCGATGAAAATCAGCGCGGCGGCGCGTGGCAGATATTTCTTGAATATAACACGCGTATCGGGCAATTATATAATCGAAAGGCGCGTTAATCGCGGTCTTTCACTATAATCAACTCAGGAGATGAATCAAAAATGGCTAAGTCCTCATCGATTCTCAACCCCGGCGCGCGTGACGCGCTGAACCGTTTCAAGACTGAAGCGGCTGCCGAGGTCGGCGTGAACCTCAAGCAGGGGTACAACGGCGACATCACCGCCCGTCAGGCGGGCTCCGTCGGCGGACAGATGGTTAAAAAGATGATCCAAGCATATGAGAGCGGTCTTAAATAATTAAGCCGCACACTCTCATCCGGTCAAAGCCGCCGCGTTTTCACAAGCGCGGCGGCTTCGCCGCTTTTATCGCGCGTTTTACATAATGGCATTGCATATTCCGGAAAAATACCGTATAATAGAAATTGCGGCGGGGAAGACGACGCGCAGCCTGCCGCTATAAAAATTTTTTACCACAGGAGGGCGCAAAAATGGACCGCTGTCAGGGAGTTGAAAACGCGATAACACCGAGGATCATTGAGCTGAGCTGCCCGGAGTGCGGGGCGGAGCTTGAAATGTTCTCTAACGACGAAAGCGTCACGTGCGAGTGCGGCTACGTCGTATATAATGAGAGCAATTTAGCCCTCTCCGTCGGGGAGAAGGCACAGGAAGAATGATTTTCGGACGAGGGGGACGGGGGAGACACGGCAAACCCTTCCCCCTCACGGAGGATGAAATATGAATGATACAGAACGGCTTGCGGAGCTGATTTCGCAAGGCGGTGTGGTGTTTTTCGGCGGCGCCGGGGTGTCAACGGAAAGCGGCATACCGGATTTTCGCTCTGAGGCGGGCTTGTACGCCGCCGAAAGCGTATACGGGCACTCGCCGGAGAAGCTGCTTAGTCACACGTTTTTTATACGGGAGCCTGAGACGTTTTTCCGCTATTATAAAGAAAATTTGATTTCGCTTGAGGCGCTGCCGAACGCGGCGCACCTTGCCTTGGCAGAGCTTGAGCGGCGCGGATTGGTGACAGCCGTCATCACGCAAAATATCGACGGACTGCACAGCGCGGCGGGCAGCGCAAAGGTGCTGGAGCTGCACGGCTCAAATCTGCGGCAGTATTGTATGAAATGCGGCGCGAAATATTCGCTTGATTATGTGATGGACAGCGCGGATATCGTTCCGAAATGCGAAAAATGCGACGGAACAGTGCGACCCGACGTTGTGCTTTACGAGGAGAGCTTAGACGACGATGTTATGCGCGAGGCTGTGCGCTGCGTCGAGAACGCCGACACGTTGATTGTCGGCGGCACATCGCTTGCCGTTCATCCCGCGGCGGGACTGCTGCGATATTATGACGGCAGAAGCCTTGTACTCATCAACAAAAGCGAGACGACATACGACGTCGCCGCCTCAATAATAATCCGACGCCCGATAGGTGAAGTATTTGCCGAGGTGATGCAAAATCCCGCTATCCGCGCTCACTGAAATATATGGAGGCGCGGCTTTGAATAAGCGCGGCGGCGTCCGATTTGGGCAAGCAACGTTTCACAGCTGTTTGTAATTGTCGGTATTCTCGCAACTCTGGGTCCGCCGGTAATTTTCATCACTCTTTTATTCATTGCCGCCGCGACCGCATCTAACTTTATGTCCAATGGGTTACAAGTTAAGCAAGCAGATGAGATGACAGCAACCAATCGCGTAATGCGTTATGTCCAGCGCGTGATGTACACTAAGGAGTATGCCGCCGATTTGAAAAGTACGGATGTTCACAAATTTATCAACAACGCATATGCAGCCACGGGAAACAAGCATACAAGCATTGTCGTCAAGTATGGTAAGAAGCTGCTCCTGTGGTTTAGCCTGTCGGAAGCCATTTATCCCCTTAAAGACCTTGTAGTGATTGTGTACATAGCCTATGGTTTGATTAGTGGCAGCATCGAATCAATCGGCGTGTATACAAGCTTGCTCACCGCTTCGCAGTATCTAACTGTGCGAATGCAACGCATTACAGACCAACTATCCAACCTTGACAAGTTAAACAAGTACGCCGAAAAGATACGTAAGTATTTTGATTTGGAATCAACCATCGAACGTAATTCAGGCGATAAAGGTTCCCCGTCCGGCGCGATGTCGCTGGAGCTTCGCGGCGTCAGCTTTGCGTACCCGAATTCGGAGTTCGCGCTGAAAAACCTGAACATAACCGTCAAGCCCGGTGAGAAAATCGCAATCGTGGGCGAGAACGGAGCGGGGAAGACTACGCTGTCAAAGCTCCTGCTGCGGCTATACGACGTTAGCGGCGGCGAGATACTCTACAACGGTGTGAACGTGCGTGATTACGACGTCCATACGCTGCGTAGGCGCATCGGCGTGGCGTTTCAGGAGCCGCAAATCTACGCGCTGACTGTGCGGGAGAATTTGAGTGTCTACCACAAATCGGATGACGCAACGCTCCGGGAAGTATTGTGTACGGTCGGACTTGACGTGGAGCTTGACCGCGAGGTGACAAGGGAGTTTGACGAAGGGGGCGTTATGCTCTCCGGTGGCGAACAGCAAAAGCTTGGTTTGTCGCGGCTGTTACACGGCGATTTTGGCTTGCTGCTACTCGACGAACCAAGCTCCGCGCTCGATCCGTTAGCGGAATACGAAATGACAAAACTGATGTTTGATAATTCCCACACGACCACGATAATGGTCGCGCACCGCCTCTCAACGATACGCGATGCGGACTGCATTTACTTAATTTCCGATGGCGGAGTCGCGGAGCAAGGCACTCACGACGAGCTGATGGCGCTCGGCGGAAGGTACGCGGAAATGTTCACCAAACAAGCCGAAAATTATGTGCGATGACCCGCGCTCGACCTGGAAAACGAGTATGAAATCAACAGCGCAATCGCGCAGGCGGCGCGGGGCAAAACCGTGATGCAGATATCCCACAGACTGTATAAGCCTCTCGCCAACGGTGCTTTCCGGGAACCCATCTCTGTCGTCTGGCGGGGGTGGGTTCTAAGCGAACGATATGATTCTCGCGGCTTAGTGTAACTGGCTATTTATGGTGGGCAATTAAACTTGCAATCTTCACCGAAATTGAAAATATTTTAGTTTCTGTGGAAATTTGGCGAGTTTTCTGATATAATAAAATAGCATGGTGTGCAGAAAGTGAGGGAATCGGTTACGATTGAACAAATCACAAATAAGCCGTTTACCGTTAAAAACGGAATCTTCCATTTCGTTCCCGAAGAAGAACAGTACCCGGATTCAGATTTTATAGGGAGGGCAAAGCTATGCAACCATCAAAGCTGCGATTTGTGCCGCTGAATGCCGACGAGCTTCGCGACTTCTTCGTCGCCGCACACCGCGAAACATACAAGCGCACGTTCGGCAAAGACATTCCGGACGAGTTCCTTGCGGTCGAGTTCGAGCGTTCGCGCAAGTATGCCGAGGCAGACCCGACGTCAAGCGTGGTTGCTGTCGTTGACGGTCAGCCTGTCGGTATATGCCAACTCGAGGTCAGAAATTTCGGGACGGACTATGGCTGGATTCACTTTTACTACGTCGCGCCGGAGTATCGCGGACGCGGTTATGGACGGCAGATGATTGACTATTCTGCGGAGTATTTTTTACATAAAGGTCTGACGCAGATTTTTCTGCGAGTCGGAGCAGTCAACGGGAGCGCCGAGCAATTCTACAAACATTGCGGATTCGTTCGTTCGCCGAGCGGCGACAACGATAGTGAGCATATGATGGTGTATTATCTTGACGGCTCCACTCCTGACGCGGCGGCGATTGCCGAATTGTACGGCGAACCGACCGCTTACGAAATGTCCGACAACTCCCACGGCGCGAGCGACAAGAGGTTTACAATGGTTGCGGAGTACCCTGTGCTCGGCAAAATCGCCGTCAAAGTGGCGCGTAATCTGTTCACGACACCGGAGCGCGTATGCGGTTGGGCGGCGCTTGCGGAACATTATAACACGCTCGGAGTTTACGCGCCCAAGTTCATTCCCACCGCTAGCGGTGAGCTTAGCGCAGTCGTCGGCAACTACGTAGTGCATGCGGAGGAGTTCTCAAAATTCGTGCCGGACGGCGACGTCGATTACGACGCGTCGGCGGAAGCCCGATTGTCCGCGCTCGGACGCATCGCCGCGAATCGGCTTAAGCCGCCGCTGCCGTGGACTAGTCCGTACGCGATGTATGACAAATTCGACGCGAGCGACGACGCGCCGGAGTTGTACGAAAACGGTTTGCGCCTCATCAGAAGAATCATCGAATGTTACCCCGAACACGCCGAACGCGCCAATGCGATTTGGCTAAACTACGAACGCCGTCGCTCTGAGTTCGAGCCTACTTACCGCACTCTGCCGCAAGCGTCGTTTCAGGCTGATATGAACAAATCTAATCTACTGTTCGACAACGGCAAGTTCGCGGGACTGATGGATTTCAACCTCGCCGGTACCGACGCCGTCCTAAGTTACGCGATGTATGAGTGTTTTTATTATATGACAGAAACCGAGATAACTCGCGCGGTCACGGAGCGCGATACTCGCGAAATCGACGAACGCGCTGCTCGCAATTTGGGCTTCGTGGCTCGAGAGTACAAGTTTGGAGCCACTGAACACTCCGCATTCAACGCGTTCTATAACCTTGCCGCGCCGTTCTGGGGCGCGCATTACGAAACATACAACACGTTGCTCCGCGACCGCGACGGTGAGTTCGTTCCGCATATTCTCGACTTTGTCGAATGGCAACTGAACCGCTCCGACGTCAGCGATTGGTTGCCGTAGCAGATTCCAACCATTAAGTTCTGCTCCTTGCTCTCACAGCCAGACGACAAATCCGAACGCCTCGCCGACGATAAAAATCGTAGGCTCAGGGTTCGGATTTGAATTTTGTGGTGCGGCTGACAGGACTTGAACCTGCACTTCCTTGCGAAAACTAGCCCCTCAAGCTAGCGTGTCTGCCTATTTCACCACAGCCGCGCGTGTAATCACCGTATTCGATTGTTTTCGTATTATATCCGCGGGCGGTGCGCTTGTCAACAAAAATTTTTCAATTTGTTGCGCGACGTGCCGTCCGCGGATTTCAGCTCGTTTTTCCGATGTTATCTTGCGGTTGAGCGGAGCTTCATAGCCCAGTGTATTTTTACCTCGCGGCTTTCAAAGGCTTCCTCCCACGCTGTGAAATCGTCGCCGCGCAGACGCGTGTCGGCGAGATAATCGTTGTATTTCTTCCCGTACTCGGCGAAGAAGAGGATGTGCCAGTTGCCGTCCGCAGTTTGCAGGAGGGTGTGATCCCCGTTTGCGCGTCCGTCCGAATAGAGCCATTCGTCAATGGCAGTGTCAAAGCCTGCTTTGCGCGGCACATTGTCATATCTGTCGCCCGTTACCTCGTTAAAAACGTCCTCGGTGATTTCGGCGAGTTTTTCCTCCGTGGCGCCGCCCTCTATAAATGAGGCGTAAAGGGCGGAGGCTTTTTCGGACGCGGCTTCCTTGGCTTCCTCAAGTGCCGCGTTGTAGGCGGCGTCGTCCGGCAGACCCTCGGCGTCGGTGAACTCAAGCTGATTTACGGTTTTGGCGGTGATGGTGAGGTCGCGGAAATTGACCGATAAATAATCGTTGTCTGAGCGCTCGGCGAAATACAGGACATAAAATCCGGTGTTTGTTTCCTCATCCTCTGATATCGGTACGGATTTCACTGCGCCGACGCCCGTGTCGGCGGATTTCAACCACTCGATGGCTTCTGTCGGCAGTCCGAGATATTCAAGATTCACGCCCGCGATGGTGATAAGCGTTGAATCGTCCTCGGCGTAAAGCTCCGCGTCGTATTCGCGCGCGGCTTCGATGAATGAACGCTCGTCCGTGATAGACGCGGCGTAGGCGTTCGCGGTGTAGCGCGCCTTGTCATAAGCGGCTTTCTCCGCCGCTTCGATTTCTTCCTCTGTGTGCTCCGGCGGCACTTCAAGATCTGTTATGGCGTCCGTAATGTCCCCGAGATCTCCGAAATCGTCTCCGATGACTTCATCGGCGCCGGGTACGGAATCGGCTTCGCCGGTTTCGTCGGCAATGGCGGGTTCGTCAGTATCGTCCGTAATAGTAGGCTCATCGGTAGAGTCAGGGTTGTCCGTGACATTGCCGATGTCCTCCGGGGAGTCGGAATCGGGATATTCCGGCTCGCCGGGCGTTACCACAACGCTTCTGTAGGAAAACGTGTCCAGCTCATCCCTGTTTTCGGCGTAGTATTCTTTAAGCTGCTCGTCCGTGTACTCAAAGGCGTCGTTTACGCCTTCGGAGTAGTTCATCACCACATAGCGCATTTCCATCAGCCTGTTGTATACCTTTTCCGTCATACCGGGCGCCAGTTGGCGCAGATAGCCCTTGAAGCCGCCTGCACTGGCGTAATACATTTCAATCTGCGCGCGCTCGTCCGTCATCGCCTCGTCCATTTCCTGCTGCTGCTCCGCCGTCAGGGTGAAGCCCTTGGATTGCGCCTCGGCGTACACCGATCCGATCAGACGGAGGCTGCTCATCGCGCGTTCCTCGAAAAACTCCTCCCACGTTTGACCGGTTTCGTAGTTTATCTGGCTGGCGAGCGGCTTTGAGCTGTCGGGCAGATTCGTCGCCGAGCTTGAATACTCGCTTATCGCGCTGTTATAGAAATAAGTATACTCCACCGGAGAAAATTTCACCCCGGAGACCTCCGCCGCCGTTGTGCTTCTGCGCAACAGGTTGGAGTTCACAACCAGTGCCACGAGGAACAGCACGGCTATGACGGTTAGCGTCACGCCGGTGAGTGTTACCCCTTTTTTTCTTGTTTCGGCGTTCCTGCCGCTGCTTCTTGCCATAGTTCAAAGTCATCCTTCTTGTATATAATTTGTATTTTAAGACGTCCCGCGCCTGCCGTGTAAGCCCATTTATAACCCTGCATCATTAAGGCAGGTGGGATGCCTCCTTTCGGGTTCGCTGCTTCCAACGTCCGCCGCGGCGTTATCGCGGTTACCCGCGAGCGCCGGGCGGGAGGCCTGCAATTCGCCGAAAGAGTGCCGGCGTCCCTGATTATAAATGTGGGTTTAAAAAGGCTCATCACGAGCAGGGCAGGACGGCGTCCTCGCTCGCGCCGCTAAGTCTCGGCTCACCGCGTTGCGGCAAGCCTCGCGCGCGGCGCGGTTCGTCCGCTCCTCCTCGAAACGCTTCGCTGGTTTCTCGTCGGGTTGGACGGGGGCTACGTGTGGTGGGTGTTGCGCGGTTCGTCCGCTCCTCCTCGAAACAGCGGCTGCGCCGCTTGGTTTCTCGTCGGGTTTGGACGGGGGCTACGTGTGGTGCGCGGCGCGGTTCGTCCTCTCCTCCTCGAAACAGCCGCATTGCGGCTTGGCTACACCCCAACGAATCTTTGATTCGTCGGGGACCCCGTGTTTCTCGTCGGGTTTGGACGGGGGCTGCTATTCTTCGTCGTCTTCGTCGGCGAAGAGCTGCTGCATAAAGGCGTCGTGGACGCGCTCCAGCTCGTCGGCGTCGTCGATGGTTGCGAATATGCCCATGCCGCCTTCTTCTTCGACGCGAAGAAGCACGATGCCATAGTCGGGATCGGTGTCGTCCATATCCGCCGGTACAAACGCCATATATTCCCCGCCGTCAAGCTCAATCGTGTCGAGATGCTCCAGCGAAATTTCGTTGCCATCTTCGTCGGTGACGGTGTAAATATTGCCGCCGTATTCGTCGTTCATATGTTCAACTCCCCCCGTACCGTGAGATTTTAACACACCGTTCCGAAAAAAGCAACACCATAAATAATGAAAAAACCGCAAACGCCTATTTGCGGTTTTTTCCTTGCCTCTACGCGGCGGTTTTTCAATTGCTGAAGTCCTCTAACAGCCCGACAAGCTCCCGGTATCCCGTGACCTCAATGCCCTGTCGCAGCAGCACCCTGTCGTACTCCCGAAGTCCGGAGGTTTCTATCTCCGTTTCGATCGCCGGTATGTCCGCGTCCGCCGAAAACGCCGTGACCCTGCCACCGATATCACGCACGACATACAGCCGGGCGTCCTCCGGCGTCTCTCCCGGTTTTTCAACCTCATACGCCGCGCCTACCGCGTATGACACCAGCGCGAGAATCGCAAGCAGCGCCGCCAACGCTCCGACACAGATAAAGCCGACCTTTCCGTTTTTGCTGTTCATACAGTCACCGCCTTTCCTTATACAGCGCACCGTCGTATCGCGCCGCGGTATTATTCTCACCGCTTTCCGCGCGTTTTAATCGCGAATTTCCTTTATTTATTCGGCTTTTTATCCGCGGGAGAAATATTTTCAAAAAATTTTTGTCCAAACCCTTGCCATAAAAATTTTTTCGTGTTACAATGTTGCAGTTTTATTACAACCGGGCATACTAGAGCCACAGACCTTTATTACGGAGGAATTCGCTGTGTCGAAATATATCATCCGGGGCGGTGCGCCGTTATTCGGCTCCGTCACCGTAAGCGGTGCAAAGAACGCCGCAGTTGCCATTATACCCGCGGCGGTCATCACTGACGCGCCCTGCCGCATAGAGAACGTGCCGGACATCGCGGACGTCGCTGTTTTCTTTAACATCCTGCGCCGTATGGGCGCGCAGGTGCGCGACGCGGGCGACGGGACATATGAAATTGACGCCTCGGGAATTAGCGCACCCGTCGCGACAAGCGGGGATATGCAAAAAATACGCGCGTCGTATTATCTCATTGGGGCGCTGCTGGCGCGGTTCGGCAGGGCGGACGTGGCTATGCCGGGCGGCTGCAACTTCGGCGCGCCGCGCCAGATTGACCTGCATATAAAGGGTCTGTCGGCAATGGGCGCTTCAATCGACGTGAAAAACGGTGTAATCACAGCCACCACACAGGGACGTCTGCACGGCGCTTCCGTGTTCCTGGACGCCCCCTCTGTCGGGGCGACAATCAACATTATGCTCGCGGCATCCACCGCGGACGGCACGACGGTTATTGAAAACGCCGCCAGAGAGCCGCACGTGGTAGACCTCGCGAGCTTTCTCAGTCTTATGGGCGCGGAAATCTATGGCGCCGGGACAAACACCATCAGAATCCACGGAAAAAACAGTCTACGCGGCGGCTCGCACTCGATAATCACAGACCAGCTTGAGGCGGGTTCGTTTATGGCGGCGGCGGCGGCGACGGGCGGACGCATAGAAATAAACAACGTGATACCAAAGCATTTGGAATGCATCTCCGGCAAGCTCTGCGAGATGGGCGTGTCGGTGTGGGAGTCCGGAGATTCCTCCGTTGTGGTGGAGGGTACGGAGAAGCTGCGCAGCGTGGACGTCACGGCGACGCCGTATCCCGGCTTCCCCACGGATATGCAGCCGCAGGCGTCAGTTTTGCTGTGCCTTGCCGACGGGACAAGCACCGTCACCGACAATATTTTTGATACACGCTTCAAATATGTGGACGAGCTGCTCAAGATGGGTGCTTCCATCAAGGTCGCCGGGCGAACGGCGATAGTAAAGGGCGTGTCCGCGCTTACGGGCGCGCAGCTGAAGGCGGGGGATTTGCGCGCGGGCGCGGCGCTTGTAATCGCGGGGTTGTGCGCGCGCGGCACGACGGAGATAGAGGGAGTCCATTATATCGAGCGCGGCTATGAAAATATGATAGGCAAGCTCCGGGCGCTCGGCGCGGACATCACGGGCGTTAGCGACACCGCTGAGGCGGAGTCAACCGCCGTATAATGCGGATTACGACGCTTGCCAGCTCATCCTCGGGCAACTGCGCCCTGCTTTCGCACGGCGGGACGCATATTTTAATTGACGCCGGTATATCATTAAAACGCATACGCGCCGCGCTGAACCGACTGGGGTTATCGCCGGGCGATATCTCCGCCGTACTTGTCACGCATCTGCACGGTGATCACATCAGCGGGCTGCCGAGGTTAGCCGGAAACACAAACGCGCGAATTTACGCGACGCGCGAGACGATAGACTCTGTGGCTGTTAATATGCCGGCGGGCACAGAGCTTGAGATAATTGCGCCCGGCATGGAATTTTATGTGCGCGACACCGCTGTGCAGGCGTTTGGGACCTCGCACGACGCGGCGGGCAGCGTTGGCTTCGTCGTGGCGTCCGAAACGCGTAAATTCGCACTGGTGACGGATCTCGGCATCGTGACACAAGAAGTGCTGAGTGCCGTACGCGGCGCGGACGCCGCCGTAATTGAAGCCAATCACGACCCCGTAATGCTGCGCGACGGCATATATCCGGCGGCGGTGAAGCAGAGAATAGCGTCCGACCGCGGGCATCTTTCAAACGCGGCTTGCGGAGAGCTTGCCCGACAGCTTACGGAAAGCGGGGCAAGAACGTTGATTCTGGCGCACCTTTCGCCCGGGAACAATACGCCGGAGTTGGCAATCGGCGAGGTGGGCGCGGCGCTGTCAAGGGCGGGCGCTGTCGTCGGTGGCGACGTAAGGCTATCCGCCGCGCCGCTGCACGAGGTCGGGGATACATACGAAATCTAGCAGGGCGCGAAATTTAGCAAGGCGCGAAATTTGACAGGCGAAATTTAACAGGACGGTGCGCGGGGGCAGTAAGCCGCGGCGCGCGGAACAGACAGGTGAACAAATGGGTTTATTCGGGTTTTTTAAAAAGAAAGCGGTACTGCCGTGGCCGCTGAAGGAGAATGGCGAGCCTGAGACGGCGGTGCTGCTGTGCCACACGGAGCCGCGCGGGCTGGAGACTGAAATCACGGTGTCTATGCTCCGCTCTTACGGAATTCCGGCGGTGACGGGGCTGACCGGAGAGGGGCTTATCGGCGAGCTGTACACAGGCGCACCGAGCTTCGGGACGGACGTTTTCGTCCCGGAAAGCATGCTGGAGGACGCCACCGCGCTATTGGGGGACAACGGCTCGGACGAGGACGGATTTAGCGATGGTGCTGCTGACGGCGACACGGGCAGCGCGGACAACGCCGCCGCTGTAATCGAATCCGCAGACGTGCGCGAGTATAAAAAATGGTTGCGCTCGCCGTATCTATCGGATGAGGAACGGCGTGAGCTTGCCGGAATTTCCGGCAATTTATTTGAAATTGAAGAGCGGTTTTTTGAACCGCTGATGTTCGGCACGGCGGGGCTGCGCGGCATTATGGCGCTGGGGACAAACAGAATGAATGTCCACACCGTTCGCCACGCGACGCAGGCGTTCGCCGAAATAATCCTTGAGGACGCGCAATGGGATACGGATAAAAAAATGGAGGTTGCCGTGTGCCGAGACTGCCGAACGGGCGGACGCCTTTTTGCGGAGGAAACCGCCGCCGTGCTGGCGGGTAACGGCATATATGTTCGCGTATTTGACGATATGCGCCCGACGCCGGAGCTGAGCTTTGCCATTCGGCATTACGGATGCGCGGCGGGGATAAATATAACGGCGAGCCACAACACAAGGGAATATAACGGATATAAGGTATATTGGTCGGACGGGGCGCAGTTACCCCCTCGTGAGGCGGAGCGCATAGCGGAGCGTATGAAGCGGCTGGATGTGTTCACCTCCGTCAAGCGCATCGAATACGCGGAGGCGGCAGCCCGCGGAATGATTACCGTGATGGGCAGCGAAACGGACGACGCGTTTTTAGAGCGCGTCATACAGGAAGCAAGGCTCGGCGCGGCTGACGCTGCGGGGGATAACAGCCGCGGACTGAAAATCGTATACACGCCGTTTCACGGCGCGGGCAGAGTGCTTGTGCCGGAAGCGTTATCAAGGCTGGGATTCACCGACGTTACCACCGTAGCAGAGCAGATGACGCCCGACGGAAGCTTTCCGACCGTACTCTCGCCGAATCCCGAAAACCCCGGAAGCTTCAAGCTTGCCATAAGCATCGCCCGCGAGCAAAACGCGGAGCTGATAATCGGCACAGACCCCGACTGCGACAGGATTGCAGCCCTAACGCAGCGCGCGGGCGGATATGAGCATATATCGGGGCATAAAACAGGCGTTTTGCTGCTGGATTATATCGCCGCCGGTTTGAGAAGCTCCGGATTTATGCCGAAAAACCCCGTGGCGCTGAAATCCATTGTCACAACGGATATGGCGCGGCGGGTGGCGGAGAGTCACGGTGTGCGCTGCATCGATACCTTCACGGGATTTAAGTTTATGGCGGAGCGGAAAAACGAGCTTGAAGCCACGGGAGAGGGCAATGTCATTTTCGCGTATGAGGAATCCTACGGATATATGATAGGCAATTTTGTGCGCGATAAGGACGCTGTGACCGCGGCGGCGCTGATTGCGGAGATGACGGCGCGATACTCCGCGCGCGGCGTCACGCTGCCGGGCGCGCTTGACGCGCTGTATGAAAAGCTGGGATTTTTCTATGACGAAGCAGCAGTCAGCATAGTTATGCCCGGCGCGGACGGCTCAAGAAAAATGCGCCGATTGATGAGAGACCTGCGCCGCTCACCGCCGGACAGACTAAAGGGCGCGCGCGTTATAGCACGGCGGGATTATCTTTCGGGCAGGGAATATAAATACGGCGTCGCGGGCGGCGGACACGTGACGGAAGCGCCGATAGAGCTGTCCGGCTCTGATGTTCTGCGGTTTGATACAGAGGACGGAGCGGCTGTGATTATTCGCCCGTCCGGCACAGAGCCGAAGCTGAAGATATACATTCTTGCGCGCGGCAAAACGATGCGGGAATGCGCCCGCATGACAGAGCGGTATGCCCAGTGGGCAAATGAGCTGTCGTCATTGAGATATTAACGCCAATTGACCAATTCCAATTGCCACCGTCCCGCCGACCTGCCGAAGCATACGGCAAGCGGCGGAACGACAGCTGTATATAAAAGGCGTTTTTCCGCCTGTTAGAATAGTATGCACACAGCTTGACCGAGGTTTACGCGCTTATCACCGCGCTGAAAGGATTGCTTGTACGAATGATAAAAATCGCACCCTCCCTGCTATCGGCGGATTTTACGAGGCTGCGCGACGAGATTGACAGCGTCGCCACGGCTGATTATCTGCATTTTGACGTTATGGACGGCGTATTTGTGCCGAACATCTCTATAGGACTGCCCGTGCTTGAGGCTGTGCGCGCAGTCACGGAAATGCCGATTGATGTTCATCTGATGATTACGCAGCCCTCGCGGTACGCGGCGCGCTTTGCGGAGTGCGGCGCCGATATTGTCACGTTCCACGTCGAAGCTGACAGCGCGGAAAATATCGCGCGCGCCATCGCGGGCGTACATTCGGCGGGGAAGCGCGCGGGACTGGCGCTAAAGCCCGCGACGGAGGCGGACGCCGTGCTGCCATACATCGGGCTATTGGATATGATTGTGGTGATGACCGTGGAGCCGGGGTTCGGAGGGCAAAAATTTATGTCCGGGCAGATGCCCAAGCTGATAGCATTGCGCGGGATGCTTGACGAAAAAAATCCGCTCTGCGAGATAGAGATTGACGGGGGAGTTAATCCCGACACGGCGCGGCTGTGCATAGAAAACGGCGCCAATGTTCTCGTCGCGGGCAGCGATGTTTTCCGCGCGGACGACCGCGCCGCCCGCATTGAAGCGATAAAACGCGCGGGTTGAGGAAGGAGCGGCTGAACTTATGAGTTTTTTCCCCGCTTCGCTTGAAGTGCTGATTGATAAGCTGGCGAGCCTGCCGGGCGTCGGGACAAAATCCGCGCAGCGGCTGGCGTTTCACATACTCTCACTGCCGCAGGGAGAGGCGGAGGCAATAGCCGAGGCGCTGCTGCACGCCAGACGCAGCGTTAAGCGTTGCGGCGTCTGTCAAAACCTGACGGATACTGAGGTGTGTCCCATATGTGGAAACGAGCGGCGCGACCGCGGAACGATATGCGTCGTATCAGACCCCAAAGGCGTGCTTGCCATCGAGCGCGCGCGGGAATACAGCGGGGTTTATCACGTCCTGCACGGCGTAATTTCCCCGATGAACCGCATAGGTCCGGACGATCTTACCTTGCGCGAGCTGGTGGAGCGCGTGTCGCGCGGCGGCGTGGAGGAGGTCATAATGGCGACGAATCCAGATACAGAGGGAGAGACAACGGCGCGCTACACCTCGCGCTTGCTCGCGCCGTTCGGCGTGAAAATCACAAGACTGGCTTACGGAATCCCCGTTGGCGCCAGCCTGGAATTTGCCGACGACGCGACATTGACGCGCGCGCTTGAAGGACGGCAGGAGTATTGAGTATGCAGCAAAAAAAGGAGTATAGAAAAATGTCTGATATTCGTGATATTTCTCTCGCGGAGGCGGGCGAGCGCAAAATTAAATGGGCGCAGCGCAATATGCCGCTGCTTTCAGCCATTACGCAGGAGCTTGTGAAAACGAAGCCATTTCGCGGTACAATTATCGCGCTTTCCATTCATATGGAGGCGAAAACGGCTTGCCTGTGCCGCGCGCTCGCGCTGGGCGGAGCCGAAATGCACGTCACGGGGTGCAATCCGCTGTCCACGCAGGACGACGTCGCCGCAGCGCTGGCGCTCGGCGGGGACGACGGCGCGGGGGCAATCGATGTTCACGCGTATCACGCAGCCACGCCGGAGGAATACGCGCGGCATTTGACAGCCGTGCTGGAATCCGGCGCGCAAATAATAATCGACGACGGCGGCGACCTCGTAAATCTGCTGCACACAAGGCTGACGCACCTGCTGCCTGACGTCATCGGAGGCTGCGAAGAAACGACAACGGGCGTGATGCGTCTGCGCGCGATGGAGCGCGACGGCGCGCTGAGATTCCCGATGATTGCCGTCAACAACGCCAAATGCAAATATCTGTTTGATAACCGCTATGGCACGGGGCAGTCCGTCTGGGACGGAATAAACCGCACGACGAATTTAATCGTCGCGGGGAAAAACGTGGTTGTCGCGGGATATGGCTGGTGCGGCAAGGGCATCGCGATGCGGGCAAAGGGCTTCGGCGCGCGCGTTATCATCACGGAGATAGACCCCGTCCGCGCGTTAGAAGCGATGATGGACGGCTTTGACGTAATGACGATGGAGCGCGCGGCGGCGCAGGGCGATATTTTTGTCACCGCGACTGGCTGCCGCGGCGTGATTGACTCGCGTCACTTCAATTCGCTGAAGGACGGCGCGATTTTATGCAATGCCGGGCATTTTGACGTCGAGGTCGCGATGGACGAGCTTGAAGCCGCCGCCGCGTCGAAATATGAAGCGCGGCACAACATCGCGGGCTACAGGCTGAAAAACGGACGCGAGATATTCGTAATCGCGGAGGGACGGCTGGTGAATCTCGCCTCCGGCGACGGACATCCGGCAGAAATTATGGATATGAGCTTTGCCATTCAGGCGCTTTCGGCAAAATACTTGATAGAAAACCGCGATAAGCTGAAAACAGGCGTTGTGGATGTGCCGGAGGAAATTGACACGGACGTTGCCCGCCGCAAGCTATCGGCGTCGGGACTTATGATAGACACGCTCACACCGGAGCAGCGCGCGTACCTTGAGGGCTGGGGGGCGCAATGAAAAAAATCACGCTTGTTTTCGGCACGCGCCCGGACGCCGTGAAGATGTGTCCGCTTGCTCTGGAGCTGAAAAGCCGCGCCGACAGGCTTGAAACACGCGTTGTTGTCACAGGGCAGCACCGCGAGATGCTGTATCAGGTGATGGAGCCGTTCGGCGTTGTACCGGAGCATGATTTAAGCATAATGACACAGGGGCAAACGCTTTTTGAAATAACAGAGCGAGTGCTTGACGGAATGAAAGCCGAGCTTACAGCTCACCGCCCGGACGTGCTGCTTGTTCACGGGGACACATCAACGGCGTTCGCCTCCGCGCTCGCCGCGTTTTATATGCAAATCCCGATAGGACACGTGGAAGCAGGTTTGCGGACATATAATCTCGCCTCGCCATATCCGGAGGAATTCAACAGGCAGGCTGTTGACCTTGTATCACGGTTTTTCTTCGCCCCGACACAGGCGTCACGGGAGAATCTTATAGCGGAGGGCAAGCCAGATGACGCTGTTTTTGTCACGGGGAACACTGAAATTGACGCCCTGCGATACACCGTCCGCGACGATTACAGCCACGCGGAGCTGGATTGGGCAGCCGGCTCGCGCCTTGCGCTTATGACGGCGCACAGACGGGAGAATCTCGGCGACACAATGCGCGGAATTTTCACCGCGGTGCGGCGCGTTCTTGACGAGAATCCCGATGTGAAAATTATCTATCCCGTGCATCTTAACCCCGCGGTGCAAAGTGCCGCGCAGGAGACGCTGCGCAACCATCCGCGCGTGCATTTAATAAACCCGCTCGGCGTGGCGGATTTTCACAACTTCATCGCGCGCTCGCACCTCGTCCTGACGGATTCCGGCGGAATACAGGAATCCGCACCGGCACTGGGGAAGCCCGTGCTTGTCTTGCGGGACACGACGGAGCGCCCGGAGGGCGTCGCCGCGGGGACGCTGCTGCTCGCCGGAACGGGAGAGGCGGAGGTATACCGCGAATTCACGCGGTTGTTGGGCGACTCTGCGCTGTATAAAAAAATGTCGGATGCGGAAAATCCCTACGGGGACGGATTCGCGTCAAAGCGCATCGCGGATATTTTAGAAAGCGCGCTGTAAACAGGCGCGCTGACGCTACGGGGTGGGCACGGGAGCTTCAATGTCCTCGGGGGCTGCTTCGATTTCTTCGGGAGGCTCGGGGTTCGATGCTTCCTCAGGTGCTTCTGCATTCGGGGGTGCTTCTGCCTCCGGGGGTTCTTCAGCCTCCGAAGGGCTCGCCGTGTCGGGAAGTTCATCCGGCGCCGCCGTTTCTTCGGGCGGCTCGGGTTCCGGTGTTTCTATGGGCGCGGCGTCGGATAAAATCAGCTCGCCGTCCGCTGTGAATGCACAGCCATAAGACAGCGCGCTCCATTTTTTAAGCAGCGCCGCGGCGTCACCGTCGTCGGCGGCATATGTAAGTGTGCCGCTCATTTTGCACGGCACGGCGCGCAGCGTGATGTTCTTGCCGTCTATCGTGATGAACAGCGCCAGCGTTTCGGGGTTGCGCGAATTAAAAATAAAATTGCCGAGGCTGTAGACTATGGGTTTGCCGTTGTAGTACTCAAAGCTCTGGACAACGTGCGGGTGCGCGCCGATGACAACATCCGCGCCGAGGTCAATTAAAGCGCGCGCCGTGCGTCGCTGAACATCGTTCGGGCGCGTATCGCGCTCGATAC
>JAIRRO010000121.1 GCA_031255955.1 Oscillospiraceae bacterium | reverse complement strand
GAAAATCCTCCGAGCGAGGCAAGCTTGCGTTATCCCGTTTTTGTCAAGCCGGCGCGCTCGGGGTCGTCCTTCGGGGTGAGCCGCGTCGATAGCGCGAGTGATCTTTTGGAGGCTATCGTCTCGGCGCGGCAATATGATGATAAAATCCTGATAGAGCAGGCAGTTTCGGGGTGCGAGGTCGGCTGCGCCGTTATGGGCAGCGGCAGAGAGCTATTCATCGGGGAGATAGATCAAATCACGCTGCGCAGCGGGTTTTTCCGCATACATCAGGAGGCCGCCCCGGAAAACGGCTCGGAAAATGCCGTTATATCAGTCCCCGCGGAGCTGCCCGCGTCAGAGCGGCGGCGAATCGGCGAGACGGCAAAGCGAATTTATACCGCGCTCGGCTGCGAGGGGCTTGCCCGCGTGGATATGTTCCTGCGGGAGGACGGCGTCATCCTGCTGGGCGAGGTGAACACGATGCCGGGCTTTACGTCATACAGCCGCTTTCCACGCATGCTGCGCGCCGCCGGGGTGCCGCTGCCGGATGTGATTGACCGTCTGATCACTGCAGCGACGCGGCGGCGCGGCGACGCGGCTCCGGCGAGTGGCGAGTTGTGAGGGGTGAGCGGGATGCATCGTGATTTTATATTTATAGACACCGCGCTGCGCGGCGTCCGATGGGATGCAAAATACGCCACGTGGGATAACTTCACCGGGCGTCCCGTCACCGGCTACGCTGTCAACCGCGTCGCGGGGACGCGCGCGCTGGCGGAGGCTCTGCGTGAGGTTCAACGCACGGCGTTCACCGTCTCGCTGCCGGGGGATGTGTAAATTCAATGCTTGACATTTGCGGATGCTTTGTGTATATTATCGTCAGAGGTGATCGACGTGGCAAACACACGTTCAAGCGGCATGCACATTCGGGTAAATCCTGATATCAAGGCAAAAGCCGAACCGATACTTGCCGCTATCGGTTTATCGTTCAGCGATGTTTTTAATCTCACGCTCAAACAAATTTGCCTACAGCGCAAAATTCCTTTTGAATTAACCGCCGTTCAATTAACCGAGAACGGCTATCCGCCGGAGCTTGAAGCGAAGCTTTTGGCGGAATCGAACAGACTCCACTCCGCTGTCGCGGATAGCTCGGTTAAGCCGTACCGAAGCACAAAAGAAATGTTCGCAATGTGGGACAAAGAAGATGCGGAAGCCGTTGACTGAAAAATATAAGCCTATAGAAAGCTCACAGTTCAAAAGAGGGCGCAGACTCGCAAGAAAGCGCGGGCTAGATATGGCACAGTTAAAATGGGCTATCGAGCAGCTTTCAAGGGATATTCCGCTACCGCCAAGCTGGAAGGACCGTAGATTGAAAGGGAATATGAAGCGGTTTCGCGAATGTCATATCAGCGGCTCCGGTGACTGGCTGCTTTTGTACGAAAAACGGGAAACAGATATGATTTTATATTTGGTTGCCACAGGGATGCATACCGAGCTACTTGGGATGTGACGCAGCGGTATGTCGCCCCCGCCCTCCGATTGACATTTCCGCACGCCTGCTGTAGAATACAAAACGCGAGTAAGCCAGACAGCCGCGAGGGAGCGGCGAAAGCCTCCCCTTGAGGAAAGTCCGGGCTCCACAGGGCAAGGATAACGGGTAACGCCCGCCGTAGGCGACTACAGGACAAGTGCAACAGAAACAGACCGCCGGGGATTTCCCCGGTCAGGGTGGAAAAGTGAGGTAAGAGCTCACTCGACGGCACGGTAACGCGCCGCCGCTGTAAACTCTATCCGGAGCAACACCGCGACGCGGAGCAACAGGCTTGCCCGGCCGCTCCGCAGAGGTGGCATTGAGGCTCGCGGTAACGCGCGTCCCAGATAGATGGCTGTTCAACGACAGAATCCGGCTTATCGGCTTGCTCGCCGCCGTAAGGCGGAGATGATAAAACAAAATCACTTTTGGAGGAATCGCAATGCCTTTTGTCACTACAACCGGGATGTTCCAGTCCGCATACGCGGGCGCGTACGCCATCGGGGCGTTCAATGTCAACAATATGGAGCTTATTCAGGGCATCGCCGACGCCGCGGCGGAGACGCGCGCGCCCTTGATTTTGCAGGTTTCCGCGGGGGCGCGGAAATACGCGCGGCACGAATACCTGATGAAGCTCATCGAGGCTGCCGAGGCGGATACGGGGCTGCCGATTGCCGTGCATCTTGACCACGGCGAGGATTTTGAGATATGCAAGGCGTGCATAGACGGCGGCTTTACCTCCGTGATGATCGATGGCTCAAAGCACACGTTCGCGGAGAACGTGAGAATCACGCGCGAGGTGACGGAATACGCGCACGCGCACGGTGTTGTCGTGGAGGGCGAGCTGGGGCGCATTGCGGGCATAGAGGACGATGTAAATGTCTCTGACGAAGACGCGGGCTATACGATGCCGGACGAGGTTGAAGAATTCGTCACGAAAACAGGCGTCGATTCGCTGGCGATATCCATAGGAACGAACCACGGCGCGTTTAAGTTTAAGCCCGGACAGACGCCGCGGCTGCGCTTTGATATACTCGATGAGGTTTCGGCGCGCCTGCCCGGCTTCCCCATCGTCCTGCACGGGGCGTCCAGCGTCGTGCCGAAATACGTCGAAATCATAAACAAAAACGGCGGGGCAATCGCCGACGCCGTCGGCATTCCGGAGGATATGCTGCGCGAGGCGGCGCGGCGCGCCGTTTGCAAAATAAATATCGATACGGATTTGCGCCTTGCCATGACCGCCGGGGTGCGCGAGACTCTGAACAACTCGCCCGCGGAGTTTGACCCCCGAAAATATCTTGCCCCCGCAAGGGACTATGTCCGCGCGCTGGTGCGGGATAAAATAGTCAATGTATTAGGCTGCGACGGCAAGGCATAAAAAACTAAAACTCGCGCGATAAAAACTCTTTCACGCGGCGCTTTTTTTCGATTATGCCGTCGATGCGCTCTATATATTCATACGGATATTTGGGATTGAACAGCCGCTCTATTCTGCCGTAATCCCCGCTTTCCGTCGGGCGCGCGACGAGCTTTGTCACGCCCGCGCCAAGGGCGAGCACGGGGCGCAGCTCATCCATCATTATGATGTTATACAGGCAGTCGCCGCCGGGCGTTGTCCAGCCTGTGTTTTCAAAACCGCCGGAGGTAAATTTTTGCCGATAGAGATAATACGGCGAATAGTTCGCCGCGCGCAGGGCAGGACTCGCCAGCGACAGCATTTCCGAAACCTCCGTCCCGGGCGGAACAGGCGTATTTTCCACCGTGACGCGCGCGCCGCGCTTTCGCGACAGTGTATGCACCGTTATATTCTCCGGGGCAAGGGCAATAAGCGCCTCCAGCGACGCCCGAAAGCCGTCCTGCGTGTCGCCCGGCAGCCCCGCTATCAAATCCGCGTTTACATAATCAAAGCCCGCCGCGCGGACAAGCTCAAACGCCGCGTAAACATCCTCCGGCGTGTGGCGGCGTCCGATGGCGCGCAGAACCTCGGGCGACATTGTCTGCGGATTCACAGAAATCCGCGTGACGCCGTGCGCCTTTAACACCGCAAGCTTTTCCGCCGTGATGGTGTCCGCCCTGCCGGCTTCAACGGTATATTCCGTCGAAGCCGCGAAATTGAAGGTTTTATCAAGATGCGTCAGCAGCGCATCTATCGATGCAGCGTCCGGCGTTGTGGGTGTGCCGCCGCCGATGTATACGGCGCCGATATGGGCGGAGGCGGGCGCCATTGCCTCCGCCAGCGCGTCCGCCTCACGCTTTAATGCGTCCAAAAACGGCGGCAGCAGTTCCATAGAGCGCTCGACGCTTTGGCTGACAAAGGAGCAATATGCGCAGCGCGTGGGGCAAAACGGAATCCCGATATACAGCGCCAAATCGTTCGGCGCGAGAGCCCGCCGCGCCTTCAGCTCCGCGCGCGCGGCGTCCAGCGCCAGCTCGGCGCGCGCGGCGGATACGTAATATTCCCGCCGCAGCGTGGCTGTCGCGGCTTTTTCCGTCATCCCGGAGCGCAAAACCATACGGGTGATAAGCGTCGAGGGACGAATCCCCGTTGTCGCGCCCCACGGCAATTCCACACCGGTGCAGCGCCGCGCCGCGCGGAAAAACGCGAGCTTGACGGCGCGGCTGCGCTCGCGGTCATTGATTACATCAAAAAGCGGCGAGTCCGGATCGATGCGGCGCGTCTGCGAGCGTCCGAAATACACCCTGCCGTTGTGGGACAATTTCGCGAAAACGGACGCCAGCGCCTCGCCCTTAATCGTTATCTCGCGCAGGGCGATATGGGCATAGCTGCCGCTCTCCGGAATCGCGTCCGTAAATTCCGGCTTTTCGTCCGGAAGAGTTTGCAGCAAAATCTGCTCCGCCGCGTATTTGTACGAATGTCCCTCAAGAATGATTTTCATTGGCACGACTGCTCCTTTCCCGCCTTCGGAGAGTAAAGCGAGCTGGTTCGTTTTTATATATGCCGGTTATTTTATAACACGTGCAATTCTTTTGCAACACAATAAATAAATTCTACCAATAGTAGAGTTTTATTCAACTACGCGGTTATTGCGGTGGCATGCTGTACGATGTTATAATAATGACGAAGATTGGTTTTTATGAGTATATTTGTGATAAGGAGGCTCGAAATTGAATGTCGGAACGAAGATCAGGACACTGCGCCGGGCGCGGGAGCTTACGCAGGAAGAATTGGCAGTTTCCCTCGGCGTGTCCTTTCAAGCTGTGTCGAAATGGGAGCGCGGGGATGGATATCCCGACATCACGCTGCTGCCGCATATCGCGGGCTATTTTAATGTGAGTCTTGATGAGCTGCTTGGCGCGGACGAGGAACACAAAGAGGCGGACATTGCGGAGGCGCGAAAGGAACATTGGCGAAGACAGCAAGCCTCCGGTGATTATGAGGCGGACGACCCGCGCGTTATCGCCGTCTTAGACAACGCGTCGGATGTGTACAGGAATTTATTAAAAAAGCATCCGAACGACTACAATATTATGCTTATGCTCGCCGGATCGCTTGAAAACGAGCGTGCGGATGAGCATACGACGGATACCGGGCTGTGGGAGGCGATTTCGCTCTACGAACGCATCGCAAAATACGCCACCGACGAGAAAACCCGCGTAAACGCGCAGACGTGTCTCGCGCACGCCCTGTTCCGCGCGGGAGAGCGGGAGCGCGCCGAGCTTGAGGCGATGAAGCTTTCGGACGACTTTATGCCCACGCGGCGGCAAACGCTTATGTACGTCACGCGCGGGGAACAGCAGCTCCGACACATTCAAAGCTATATCGAGCATTGCGCGCTGGAGCTGTTTCACACCACGCGCTTCGCCGCGCCGCGGGATACGTTCGTGTTTCCGGTGAATCAGGACGTCTTTGGCTACACGAACGCCGAGCGGATAAAAATCTTGCAAACCGGAATAAACGCGCTGGAGCTTTTGCGCGAGGACGGAGAACCCCGGCTTATGCCGTTCCGGACGGCGTACTATTATCGCTCGATGGCACTGCTCGCGCTGTGGGACAATGACCGTGACACAGCGCTCTTTTATCTCGAAAAAGCCGCGGATTGCGCCATAGAGTGCGACGCGCGGTGCGCCGTGCATATAGCCTCGGCGGGAGAGGCAGCCGGAGGGCGCGAAAAGATATCCCTGCTGCGCACCGCAATCGGCGAGCCTGTGATAGATGGCGGCTTTGCCTGCCACGACCTCTTGGAACGCCTCACGGATTACCCCGTGGTACGGGCGCGCGCGGCGGAGCGGGGCGAGAAATTCGTGTTAGACGAATCACGCGCGCTGGAAGCCGAGGCGTTCCGCGCGATATACGATGACCCGCGGCTACTCAAAATCGCGGAGCGGCTTCGGGATACGGAGGCGATGGTGTCTCAGGTGTAGATTCTCCGATCTCACAAATCGCCGCGCGTTTTTCTTCGCTTTTTTGCTGACATACATTATGAGAAATCACATAGGAGGTTTATTGATGTCTACTTTATTGGAACCCGGTATGTCCCCGGAATTTGTGCAAGAAGTTGAGGAAACCAATTCGGCGCGCCCATACTGCTCCTGCACCTTCAGCGGTTGCAACTTTGTGCTCACCTCGCCGGCGGTTTGCACGTTTACAAATGGTGGTGTTTGCAACTTTAACGGTTGTAACTTTTCGCTTCCGGCAGCTTGCATCTCGCAATAGGACGCAGACCGCCGCCGCGCCGCGTACCGCATCCTGATTCCGCGCCTTCCCAAGCGCTCCCCGGGCATCACAAGGGAATGCCCAAACAATAATCGACCATTTTATATTTACATAATGTATGTCAGCAAAAAAGTGAAGAAAAGCCGCGAAAATCTAACAATGCTTGATTAACTGAATACCCGTATCGCAAACAGGAGGAAAATCACTATGAGTACAAAAAAGTATAAGCTCAGCCGTTACGCCGTCCCCGTTGAGGATGGCGAGACACTGTTTTTATTCAACACCCTAAACGGGGCGCTGTTGTCCTTTGACGACCCGTCAAGGATTGAGCAAATCAAAAATATCGCGGAAACCAAGCTCGCCGAAAAGGATGGCGACCCGGAGCTTTTTGAAGCGCTGAAGTCGGCTGATTTTATTTTTTCCGGCGATATTGACGAGTTTGAAATCGCTAAACAGATTTTTATTGATACGCGAGGATTCGTGCAAAGCCGTCTACGCATTATGATCTACACCACAAATGAATGCAATTTTCGCTGTAATTACTGTCCGCAGCCGCATATCAACAAAAATATGACTCCTGAAATTTTAGACAATATATGCTCCGCAATTGAAAAGCTGCTGAACAGCGGACGATATAAAAAACTCAGCATATCTTGGTTTGGCGGCGAGCCGTTATTGAATTTGGGAATTATCGAGCGCGGTATGCTCAGGTTCGGCGAAATATGCAAGGAAAAAGGAATAGAACTGTCTTCTTCAATTACTACGAACGGGTATAATTTAACGCAGAATACACTGCGCCGTTTATTCGATTTGGGAGTGCTTGAGTATCAAATCACGGTGGATGGCACGGAGAAAACACACGACAGGACCCGGGTTTTGAAAAACGGCGCAGGTACTTGGCGGAGGATATGGAATAACTTGATATCTATGTGTACTTTTGAGGACAAATTCATCGTTCATTTGAGAATTAATGTGAACTCGGACAATATGAGCGAAGCAAAAGAACTTATAAATATGTTGAACGATAACTTTGACGACAGATTTCAAACTCAAATTCAAGCTGTTATGAATATGGGGGGTGTAACTCATCCCGATGCGAATTTTTGCACGCCTGACACAGCCCGAGAGCTGTTGCTTGACATATACAGTTATTTAGGACGTGTCAGACCGAACGAAGTCGGTCAACTCGTCCGTTTATTACGTCCATTCGGATTTGTTTGCAATTGCGCTGACCCACATTATTTTGTGGTGCGTACAGATGGAATGATATGCAAATGTGAGCTTGAGGTTGATGATGAATTCAACATCTTGGGTAGCGGAGATAGTGGAGCATTAGTTCTGGATTATGCAAAATTGTCTCAATACATAGCTCCTGTTTTCGCCGGCGAATGCGAGACGTGCCGTATGTTTCCGCTGTGCTACGGCTTATCCTGTCCGCAAAAGAAAGCAAAAAAGAACGCATGTGCGATTGTGGGTAATTTTAGGCTCGATGAATATACACGGACACTGGGGCAAATTATACGTTCACTAAATTTGGCGTAAGACCCACGTAAAGCTCAAGCCTGATCGGGGAACTCGGAATTGGCGTGCAGGACATAGTAATTAAACCGCCGCTCGTTATCCAGCGTCGTTGTCTCCGCGTGACCGGGATATACCTCATAATCGCCGGGGAGCGCCGACAGACGGCGCAGGGACTGCTGCATCAGCTCCATATCCCCGCCGAGATCCGTTCTGCCGCAGGAACCCCGGAACAGCGTGTCGCCGGTGAACAGCGCGTTATCGGCGGCGGGGTCGTGGGCGGATTTAGCATCGCCCGCCAAAAGCACGACGCTGCCGAGCGTATGCCCCGGCGTTTCAAGCACGCGGAAGCGCAGCGCGCCGATTTCTATCTCATCGCCCTCCGCATAAAACCGCAGATCGGGCGCTGTGCGCAGACGCGCGGCGGAGCGGTCGTCCACCTCCATCTCGCGCGCGTGGACATATACGGGCAGCCCGTCCGTCTGCTCTAAAACATCCGGCAGAGCCATCGTGTGGTCAAAATGCCCGTGGGTGATAAACACGGCGCGCGGGATTAAATTATTGCCCTCGATATACGCCAAAATGGTGTTTGACTCCGCGCCGGGGTCGATGATGACACACTCTAACGTAGCCTCGTCCGTCACGACGTAGCAGTTCGTTTCAAGCTGTCCGACGACAAGCGTTTTAATCAACATTCGCAATCGTTCCTTTCGTTTTTGCGCTCTTAGTTTTACGCTTTTAAATTTTTCTTGAATTTATCACGCCGTCAGCTCAGAGATTATCCCGCAAAACCGCGCCGCGTCGTCCAGCTCCAGCCCGGCTGTCAACAGCGCCTGTCCGTACAGCAGCTCGGCGTATTTCGCCGCCCGCTCGCGGTCAGATTCATATGCGTTTTTCAATAGCTCAAAGAGCCTGTGCGAGGCGTTAAGTTCTAAAACGCGCTCCGCGCGCACGGGCGCGGGGGAGGCTGCGGGCGAAACCGATTTAAGCGTATTGAAATACCGCTCCATTTCCAGCGTGACGCCGCCCTTCGCCGTCAGGCACACCGGCGCGGAGACAAGCGTGGCGGATAGGCGCGCCTCGCTGATTTTTCCGTCCAGCGATTCCTTTACGAAATCCAATAATTCGCGGCTTTCCTGCTCCGTTTTCTCCAGCTCGCGGCGCTCTGCCTCGTCCGCAATGCCAAGGTCGTCGCCCGTCACGCTGCGCAGCTGCCTGCCCTCATATTCGCCGAGTGCGCGCGCCGCGAAGTCGTCAATGTCGTCCGTCAGATAAAGAACGTCATATCCGCGCTCTCGCAGCGGCTCCGCCTGCGGCAGCTTATCGAGCGCCGCTATCCCGGAGCCGCAGGCGTAATAGATAAATTTCTGCTCCTCCGGCATATTTTTTACATACTCCGCCAGCGTGATAAGCCCCGCCTCCCGCGCGGAATAAAACAGCAGCAGTCCGCGCAGCTTTTCGGCGTGCGCGCCGTAATCGGACAGCAGTCCGTATTTTAGCTGCAGCCCGAATGCTTCATAGAATTTTGCGTAGCCCGCGCGGTCGTTTTCCAGCAGCCGCTCCAGCTCCGCGCGCACCTTTTTTTCAAGGTTAGCGGCGATGGTTTTCAGCTGTCTGTCGTGCTGAAGCGTCTCGCGCGAGATATTAAGCGATAAATCCGCGGAATCCACGACGCCGCGGACAAAGCGGAAATATTCCGGCAGCAGCGACGCGCATTTTTCCATTATCAAAACCCCGGAGGCGTACAGACGCAAGCCCGGCTCATATTCCCGCGTAAAATAATCATACGGCGCCGCCGACGGGACAAACAGCATCGCCTTATAGCTGACAGCCGCGCCCTCAGCCGCAACGCGAATCACGGCGGCGGGGTCCTCCTCCGCGTCAAACTGCTCCTTGAAAAACTCGTTGCAATCCTCGTCTGTCGCCTCGCTTTTCGGGCGTTGCCAGATGGGAATGCGCGAATTCACCGTTTCGCGCTCGGTGTAGCTCTCCCACTTGCTTTTGCTCTCCGGTTTATCGGATTTACCCGATTCTTGGGGGTCTGCCTCCACGCGGCGCGAGCGCGTGACGTCCATTATTATCGGCCAGCGAATGTAATCGGAGTATTTTTTTATCAGCGAATACAGCGTGTGTTCCTCTAAAAACTCCGAATAGCCGTCGTCCTCCGCGTCGTCCTTTAATTGCATTATGACGTCCGTGCCGAACGCGGCGCGCTCCGCCGGGGAGATGACATATCCGTCCGAGCCGGAGGATTCCCACATATTCGCGGAGTCCGAGCCGTAAGCGCGCGATATAACCGTCACCTTTTTTGCTACCATAAACGCCGAATAAAACCCGACGCCAAACTGCCCGATTATATCAATTCCCGAGCTTGCCTTGTCCTGCGCGCCGTCGGCGCTCAGCTGGTTCTTGAATTTCAGCGAGCCGCTGCGCGCGATAACGCCGAGGTTGCTCTCCAGATCCTCCGCCGTCATACCCACGCCGTTATCCGACACGGTGAGCGTGCGCGCCTCGGGGTCTCTCGTGATTTCAATCTTAAAATCCTCACGCGTGAGTCCCAGCTTGTCGTCCGTCAGCGCGATATAGCACAGCTTGTCAATAGCGTCGGACGCGTTGGAGATAAGCTCGCGCAGAAAAATTTCGCGGTGGGTGTAGATCGAGCCGATCATAAGGTCGAGTATGCGTTTTGATTCCGATTTGAATTGCCGTTTTGCCATTGTGCGGGGGGTCCTCCTTTGTTTTTTGAGTTGTTTTTCGATTGTGTCATTCCTTGACGTAATTCTCCGCTTGCTTGGTGAACATCTCGTGATATTTGCCGCTCAGCTGCATAAGCTCTGCGTGTGTGCCGCTTTCCGTAATCTCGCCGTCCGACATCAGATAAATCACGTCCGCATCGCGCACGGCTGATAAGCGGTGGGCTATCATTATCGTCGTCGCCGGATTGTCGCGGTTAAACAGCAGCCGCGCCAACTCATACTCCGCCAAGGGGTCCAGCGCCGAAGACGGCTCGTCAAGCAGAACCAGGCTGAACTGCTTTGTCAACAGCCTTGCCAGCCCCAGCTTTTGCGTTTCGCCGCCGGAGAGCATAATGCCCTCCTCTGTGAATTCCTTTGTCAGCTCAGTGTCGAGCGTCGCGTCGTTTTTCTCCAGCACGCCGTCCAGACGAACCTTTTTCAAATTGTCCAGCAGCGTTTCGACGTCCGCGTCGGCGTACAGCCGCAAATTTTCTGAAAGCGTCAGGGGATACAGCTTTGTTGTCTGAAACGCCACGCCGATATGACTGCGCAGCTGCGGTACATCATACTCCCGAATAGACCTGCCGTCAACCAGAATTTCGCCGGAATCCACGTCATACAGGCGCAAAAGCAGCTTCGCGAGCGTGCTTTTGCCCGCTCCGTTCTCCCCGACGATGGCGATTTTCGCGCCGGGACGGATACCCAGCGTCAGGTTTTTCAGCGAGAATGTGGAATTGGGATACTTGAACGAAGCGTTTTGCAGCTCCAGCGCAAAGGGCGTGTCGGCGGGCGTCTCGCCGCCGACCTGCGGCTCTATGACAGATTCCCACTCAAAAAACTCGCGGATTTTTTCAGCGTCGCGTATCATATTGTCCGTGTTGGTAAACACATTGGTAACCAAGCTGATTGAAGAGGACAACTGCTGCGAGGCGGTTAATAGACTGACATAAACACCCACGTCCCCGCCGCCGATGCTCCCGTTTATAACGCCGATCGCGAGATATGCCATTAAGGCAAAATTTGAGGCGTTTGTGATAATATTCCTTAGCACATTTGTTCCTGACTGCTTCCGGTAAAATCGCTTTAGCAGCTTCATATATGCTTGCATAAAGCTGTTGTGACGCGACTGCAGAAAGCTGAACAGGCGCGTGCTTCTGAGGTCGGCAGCCGCGTCGCGCGACGAAATGACGTTGGATGCACCCATTTTTCTCACATGGGATATCATTTCCGTGTTGTATTCGTGGCTGAATTTATTATCCCAAAGATCTATTGGAATTTTCAGCACGATCGGGATGGCTGCGATAAGGACAAGCCAGGGTCCGAGGAGGATAACATACGCAAAGGTCACCGCAAACGTCGAACACACGCGAGCCAGCTGCTCAAGGTGCTGCAGCGCCATCATAGAACTCACGGCATATTGCTGCGTCGCGTATGCGTATGTATTAAAAAAATTGGGGTCGTCAAAGTATTTATAATCGATTTTCAACGCCTGTCGCTGCAGCTCAAGCCCCATTTTTAGCTGCAACTCGGTGCTTTTCAGTTGTTGAAGTTCATAAGTAAGCACGTTTTGGATGACGGAAATCAGAAATATCGCCGAGAGATAGATCGCCAGTGTAGTCATCAGCTCCGCCGGGGCTTGTTTTTCCGTGATGGCGTCAACGACGACGCGCGGCATGTTGATGGAAAGCAGCGTTTGAATAGGCGCCAGTATCACCACGGGGAACAGCCTCAGCAGGAAGAGAAGCTTGCCGTATTTCCATTGCGGCTTCAACAGGAACAGGAAATTTGACATCGTGCGTTTTAGATTTTTCATTGCGATTCTCCTTTGTGTTGTTGATGGTGTTATTTTACCACATATCGCGACGAAAATCGACTGTTTTTTGTGCGCTTTGCAGCGCAGGGTGGTTTGGCGAAAACGCAACGTTTGTGTGCTAACACAACGGACGCGCAATGCGCGCCCCTACGAAACGTGGGACGCAACACGCGGCGGGCGACCGAGGACGGTCGCCCATACTATGAAATAAAAAGCGTTTTCATCACCGCGGCAAACACATCCTCGGCGCGGGCGGCGAGGGCGCGTTCGGTTTTTTCGGCGTGTTGCTCGTCCGCTGCCGGGAGGCGAAGGTGAAGCGCCTCGTCCTTTCCGTCAGAGATGGTAAGCTCCACGGTGTAGCCGCCCCGGCGGCGTATCGTGCGCGAGGTTTTAATCAGGCGGGCGCGCTCCGCGCGTTGCCGCAGCTCTATCGCGGCTTGCTCTGTGTGGCGGCGGACCGAAAACGGCACGTCGCTTTCCGTTTCCTCGCCAACGCGCACGCCCTTTTCCGTGATGGTGTACTCCCCGCTGTTTTGCGCGAGATGTCCTGTTTTTACAAGCGAATCGACGCAGGTGGTCACGTCGAAATATGTGAACGTCATAAAGCCCGGGGCGCGCATAGCCAACTCCGCCACGGTTTCTATCGGCGCGGGGAGAGCCAGCTTTCGCAGCGCGAACAGTATCAAAATTTTAAGCTCCGCGTCGCCGCGCGTCGGCTCCGGCATGACGTATCCCTCCCTTGCAGTTTTGCGATTTTACTATATCACCGCACAGCGCCGCCGTCAAGCGCCGCGCCTCACCATACAACGCCCTGCCGTTTTTTGCCGATAACGATGGTCAATATCAGCTCGCTCTCGTCCTCCCGCTGCTCAAGGCGCACGGGGACGCCGTTGCGGCGCATCGTTTCCGCGCCGCGCTCCACGGAATTTAAGAAAAATCTGTAGTCGCGGACGACAATCACCGGCTTCGCTCCCGTCACCGCGGGGCGGGCTGTGGGTTCATTCAGCGGCGCGGTGTCGGCGCTGTCATCGGCGTCGGTACCCGTTTTGATTTCGGGCTCGCTATCGTCGCGTGTCAGCGCGCTATCTATATATTCCTCGGCTTCGGCTACGGTCATATCGTCCGCTATCATCCGACCGAGCGCCGTTGCCATCTCACGCTCTGTCGGCAGCCGCAGCAGCGCCCGCGCGTGCCGCTCTGTCAGTCCGGAGTCCCGCACGGCAAGAAGCAGCTCCGTCGGGAGTTTCAATAGCCGCAGCTTGTTCGCCACGGCGGGTTGACTGCGTCCGACAAGCCGCGCTATTTCCTCCTGCGAATATCCGTAAAGCTCGCGGAGGCGGTCGAGCGCGCGCGCTTCCTCTATAAAATCCAGGTCGCGCCGCTGAAGGTTTTCGACAAGCACGATTGCCGCCGAGGCTTCCTCACCCACATCAAGCACGATGCAGGGTACCTCGCGCAGCCCGGCAAGCTTGGCGGCGCGCAGACGGCGCTCACCCGTCACAAGCTCAAAGCCTTCGTTACCGCCCAGTCGCCGCACGGTGAGCGGTTGCAAAATTCCGTACTTGGCGATGCTGGCGGACAGCTCGCGCAATGCGCCCGGCTCCCCCGCGCGGCGCGAGCCGCACTGACCCACAGAGATCTTCCCCGCGGGGATGTAAACGACTCGCCCCGCCTCATATAGTCCGCGCTTTTTGATTAGCCGCATAGATTTGATCCCGCCTCTCGTTTGCTCCGCAATTACTACATATAGCTTTAATGTCTGTATTATACACTATATGTTGTCAGTATTCTGTGGAAACGCGCCGTCGAATATTGTTTTTGCGGGAAAAGCGCGGCGAAAAACCGCGCGGGCTGTATCACCGCGCGGAATATTGGGGACGGGTCCCCGGCGCGGGGTGTTGCCTCCTGTGCGCTTGGCAGCGCAATCGCCGCTGGCAGATGCCCTGCGTGCGGCGTCCGCCGCGGGGCGGTTTGCGAAAACGCACCGTTTGTGTAGGGGCGACCGTCTCGGTCGTCCGCCGCGTGTCGCTGCCGCCCTGCGGTGGTGGCAATGGGGTTTGCGCCGGGGTGCGGTGAAGCAAAAATTTTATTCAACCCCGTCGAGAGGTAAATCCCCGAACAATATGGAAAGATAGTCGCGCCTGCCGTAGAGTATACGATCGATAAACACCGTGTCCCCAACAGGGCGATAAAACGCAAGATAATTCCCCGACACGAGAAAACGATAATTTGTTTCGGTTTCGACGATTGTGGAAAGCGATGTCCCTAAAAGCGGAAAATCAACCAGCCTGTCAATAGCGGTTTGAATCTTATTGACCGTGTTCAATGCCGCAACGGGACTATTCAAATTGCTTGCGATGTGGTCATATATTCCATCTAAATCAACAGCGGCGGCGGGTGAATATTTTATTTCAACCACCATGCGCCCCCGTAAAGCGCGAACGCACATCAGCTG
>JAIRRO010000120.1 GCA_031255955.1 Oscillospiraceae bacterium | reverse complement strand
GCAAATACTTGAATTTTTCGTTGCGAGAGCTATCGATTTCAAGCGCGGCATAATGCTGGGTGATTTTCTTTACGATGCTGCCGAAATTGGATACATGGAAAAATCGCACACTGATGCGCGCGGCATTCGGGGACAGACAAAGAATATAAAACCGCTTGTCCCACACTACTCCATCTAAGCTCACATATCTGCCGCTCGCGACATTATTTATAATCGCGTCAAGCCGTGTCGCGTCATCCTCCTTCGGCGTGGCAAGGAAAGAAAACATCTGCGCTTCAGCATCGTCCTTCCCCTCTGCCCAGTATACAATCGTGTCGCCGCCGAGCGATGGGTGGTGCTTTTCGTGAGTTAAAAGATCGTTCAGCGCCGTTGCGTAGGCGAAAGCAGCCTTTTGCCCGATTTGTGCGGCGGGGTCTTTCGGGACGCTTCCGTAAGAGCGAAAACTTGTCTGGTCGTTCATGCTTATAAGCGGCTGCGCGCTCATCGTTACGCCCTTCAGGCTGACCTTGTATTGCACTCGCGCGATGGTGTCATATTCGCCTGTTACGAGGCATAATTCCGAGTCTGCATCCGTTCTTTCCGATTGTCTGCTGCTCCAAGCCTTAACTATCTCAGAGTCGCCGTCAGTATAATCAACCCGCACACCATTTACCATAAAGATAAATTTTGCTCCGGTCATCTCTTTTTCCGTGAGGATGACGTCGCCTTTTGCTGTTTGGATTTTATAGTGATCCGGCTTGCCGTCGTTCTTCATCTCCTTGCTGTGGGTCGGCGCGCCCGAGCTGAAATACGCGATAATTGCCCGCGCGGCGGTTGATCGGCAGTTTGAAAGTAATTCTGTGTGCAGCTTTTGCGCCGATTGAAATTTCTTCGGGTCAAGCCCGAGCATATATTCACCGTCATCGCACAAAAAGTATGCGGTTTCATATGCCTTTTTGCCGGAGCGTCCTGCCGCCTCCGGCAGCACCAGCGTCATTCTGCGCTCATCGCCGCCGATTGGTATTATGTTATACAATTCCCCGCTTTCCGAAATATCCAGCGCGTATGAGACCGTGCGCTTTTGCCACCCGGGGTTTACGTCCGCCGTATCCTCATATCGCCGTACAAGCGATTGTATAATCATCGCAGCACCTCCACTTTGCGCAAATCAATCACGCCGCGGTCAAGCTCCGCCATAAAATAGGTTGAAATCCAATCGTCCACGACCTCAATCTCCACCTCGGTATTTTTGCCGGACGCATCCCTGCCTTTTACCTTTTCCGTGTGCTTGATGTAGTCTATATCGTAGAGCATAAGCCCCAGACTGCGTGTATCGTCAATCGGCGTTGGCGGCTGTTCTCCGTTTTCAATCAGCCGTATATTAGCGGGAAACTCGCGGGTGCCGAGATAAGGCATATGAAAATGCTGCCCGCTTTTCAAGCGACGTTTTATCATATCCGCAAACTTGCCTTCGTTGTCAGCTTCGCCTGCTTTGTCGGTCATCTCGAAATGCGCCGTCACCACATATCGCACATCCCGAAGAACCATCGCGGCGCGCTGGGCACGGTCGTCCGTCGCTGCAATATATGGCTTTCCGGCGGAGGCTTTGCTGTTCACCTCGTTGCGGCGGATATTTTCAAACCTGATTGGCGAGCATACCGCAATTTCATCAATCACATATTTGATTGCAGGCTTCCACATCACCGCCTCAAGTATCCCGCGCGCCGCGGACGGAGTTATCACCTCATAGCTCACGCGCTCCACCTTTAACTCCGGGCGCGAGAAACACGCGTATTCTCCCCATATTTCCGTTTTGAATCCGTAACCCGGTGACTTCTTTTCAACGATGATGGCTTTGCCGCCTTCCGGGGTAAGGCTGATTCCGAAATCGTTATCGTAATCTCTTGATTGCAGCAGGAGAATTTCGCTGTCGGTTTCTATCCGCTCTATCCACCCCAGCGTATGTATATTTCTATAATCGGCTTCGTATAGAGACACGCTGTACCGCCCCAAAGCCCGGAATAATTCACGTGTCCGCTCTCCGCTGCGCAGCCGCTTTTCCAGCTCCGGCACTTCGGTCAATACATACACGGTTTTCGTGTCGTTTTCGATAATATTGAATTTATCTGCCACCATCTTTAGCGGGAAGCTGAATTCACTCAATCCCGAATCGAGCAATGGAACAATACCCTTTCGATCAAGCTCCTTATCGCCTTTGTTATAGAATAGCTGTTCAAAATACGCCTTTATCACGTCCGGGGATGCGATATCCTCCCTTCCGCGTGTCGCTTGGATTGTCGCCGCGATATTAAATTTGATTGAATCGGGGGCTTTATGCTCAGACGACTTGAACACATACACAAATGACTCATCCGCGCATCGCTTTCCCTCCCGATTGCAACGCCCCGCCGCCTGAATCACGGAATCAAGTCCCGCCTCGGCGCGATATACTGTGGGGAAGTCCAAGTCCACGCCCGCCTCGACAAGGCTTGTACTGACGACGCGGCATGGCAGATTGTCTCTGAGTCGCTCGCGAATCTCGGCGAGAACGCGGCTGCGGTGCTCAGGATACATGGTGGTTGACAGATGAAATGTTCCATCCGGCTGCAGCCGGCGCAGCTTTTGAAACAGTGTCTGCGCGTGTCTGCGTGTGTTGACTATGCACAGCGTCTGCGGGAGAGCGCCCAAACTCACAGCCAATTCGTCGTCGGTCAATGGGTCTGGCATTTGCCGTATCGTCACGCGCTTCAAGAATGTGTATAGCTCGTCCGGGGCTTCCGTGATTTCCGTGGGTTTGATATCGCCGAAATACGGCTCAAGAGCGGATTGCGTCGCTGTCGCCAACACGGCTGTACATCCGTAGCTGCGTATAAGCTCCCGGATTGCCTTCACGCACGGAATGAGATATGGAACCGGGAGCATTTGCGCCTCGTCAAAGACAATCACGCTGTCGGCGATGTTGTGTAGCTTGCGGCAGTCGGATGGGCGGTTTGAGAACAGCGATTCAAAGAATCGCACGCTGCTGGTGACCACCACGGGGAAGTCCCAGTTTTCTGTGGAATAACGCTTGCGGTTCATTTCCTCGCCGCTGTCGTCATAAGTGACGCCGGAATGGTGCTGCAAAACATTTTCAGGGGCCAAGAGCTTCTCGAACTCGGCTGCATTCTGCTCGATTATTGTATTATACGGCACAACGTATATTACGCGACGCTTACCATGCTTCACCGCGTGATTGAGCGCAAACGCGAGACTCGATATGGTTTTGCCGCTCCCTGTCGGGGCTGTCAGGGTAAATAGTCCGGGGTTTCGCTCCGCCGCCGCAATACAG
>JAIRRO010000097.1 GCA_031255955.1 Oscillospiraceae bacterium | reverse complement strand
GAGGAACGAGCGCATGAATAAGCCTAAAAATCCCAAAGGGGCAATTATAATGATATTGAGGTGGTTATTGTGTATCCAACATTAGAAACAGAAAGATTTATATTAAGACCTTTTTCGGGGGACGACACCGAGAGCGTATTTAAGATTATCAAAATATTTGATGAACAGAATCACACAAGCCAATTTGCAAAAATACGCTCAATGGAAGATGCCAGAAAATTGAACGATGAAACGATTAAAAACGGCGCATGGGCTGTTGTCAGCAAGGAGAACAATGAGCTTATCGGTTGGCATTATCTCACCAAAATAGGTAGCGCGGATATGACAAAAAAGGTGGTTACATACGGCTGGATTCGGGACGAATATAAAGAGCTTTGTTTAGGGAGAGAGCTACTGGGGAAAGTGCTGCACTTTGCGTTCTTCGGCGTTAAGACCTCAAAGGTTTTCACCAACGCCAGAACCAATGGGCGTTTTGCGTACCCTCTGCTATGCGGCCTTGAGTTCACAAAGTATAAGTCCACTGCCGACGGGTTGTCGCATTTTTACATTTCCAAAGAGCAATTTCGCAGCGAATACACCGAAATATATAACTATACTCCGCCCAACAAAGCGAAAAGCCAATACAGCTTTGAAAAGCCAATCCGCAGAATTGATTCTATTGCTTATGTCAAGCAACCGACCGAATATCTCTGCGGACAATCCGTTATCGCCATGCTTGCCGGGGTATCTGTGGACGAAGTGATTGAGGTTATGCAAAACGATAAAGGCACATCAACACAGGAATTGCGCGATGCCTTGAAATGGTATGGGTTGAAAACCGCGACAAAGGCACGACTGAAATATACCGAAGGTGCTATTCTGCCGGAATGCTGTATATTAAGCGTGAAGCTGCCCGGATATGGGCATTGGTCACTTTATTACGAGAGCAAATACTACGATCCGGAATTTGGCGTGTTGGGCAGGCTGCCCGAACAAGCAAAATTGCGTTATTACTGGGAGGTTTTATTGTGACCGTGCAATTTGACCCCAATCAAACCGAGTTTGCAGCTGATCGCGGAGATCGCCACCTGGTGCGGCAAGCATAACGGGTAGACCGCTATGCCAGCGCCCATGCCGGGTACTAACGCGGTGATGTTTTTACGCAAAACACTCCAATGCCTTGTCGAGAATGAGGGCTTTTCTCGCGCGGATCATTGTTCGCAAAAAGCGTTTGTAGATGTGTTTTCTACAAATACCTACTCCGCAATAGTGCGGCTTCTTTTTCGGTGATTTGCCCGCCGTAATACGCGGAATTTATCGAGCCCTGTACCTCGCAATACAGGCAATCAATGAGCGTCGCGTATTTCTCCGGGTTCTCATAGGCCGCTGCCAGAGCGTCTATATCGTGCCGCAAAAACTCCGGCAAACACTTTAGGAGAATGTCCTCGTCCATGCCGGCCACTCCCCCGCTCACAGCGCCGTGCCTTTTTTGGGGGCGAACAGGCGCGAGGTATCCACTCCCTCGTGTTGCAGAAGCTTGATTTTTCGCGCGATGCCGCCGCCGTAGCCGGTCAGGCTGCCGTTTGCGCCAACAACCCTGTGACAGGGGATTATAATCGAGATGGGATTGTGTCCGACGGCGCCGCCCACAGCTTGCGCGGACATTTTTGCCTTGCCCGCCCACGCCGCCATCTTTTTGGCGATGTCGCCGTAGGTGACAACCGTGCCATACGGAATATCGCAAAGCAGTCGCCACACCTCGCGCCGAAAATCGCTGCCGACAGGGGCAAGCGGCAACGCGGAGACGTCCGGAGCCTTGCCCGCGAAATAGCCGTCCAGCCACGCTTTCGCGGCTTTGAGTATGGGCGCGTCATCGGATTCGCGCAGCGTCGCGTTAGAGCCGGGCTCGCGGTATTTTTGCCCCTCCAGCCACACGCCGACTAGACTGCTGTCGTCGCATTCCAGCGTAAGCGTACCGATGGGTGACGGATATAATGCCGAATAAATCATTTTATGCCCTCCCGTGCCGCATATGGGATATCTAAACTACCTGATATCCCGTGTCATTGATGGCTTTTGCGATTTGCTCTGTACTCACAGCGGCGGGATCGTATTCGACCATCGCTTCTTTGCGGCGTCGGCGCGCCTTGACCTTTTTGATGCCGGGCAGCTGCCGCACTGCGTCCTGCACGGCAATTTCGCAATGCCCGCAGGACATACCTTCGACCGTTAATATGATTTTCTCCATAACATTAACCTCCAATAATTAAAGATGTAAAAATAGCAGTGCTGTTCTTTTACCGCCGTTAGTATAATACAAAATTACTGTGAAGTCAAGCGGCGACCCGCATATAGCGCAATGCGCAATTTTTATTTATCGCGCGTCAGTCGACCCCGAAAAGCTCGATTAATTCGTTTAAAGACCACAACCTGCAGGGGAATATTTCCCGCGCGCCGCCGTCCTTTCGGAATATGAGGGTTGGCTCATCGAGAGAATTATCGTACACCGCGAGGAAATCGCAGACTTTTACAAGCTCCGGTAGCAGGGCGAGCGCCCTGCTGTACCGCGCCAGTATTTTTTCCTCCGGCACATCATGCCCACCGCCCAGTACGCGCTTTTTCACGCGCGCCACATTTATATCCGCGCTTCGCGTCAGCACATACAGGCATTGCACGTCAAAGCCACGCGCTGCCGCCTCTTTGAGCAGCAGCAAATTTCTATCGGTAGAGAGAACGGTTTCGAAGGTGAAGTCGGCGCCGTTTTCGAGCAGCGCGTGACGCTGCGCCTCCGCCAGCTTCGCCGCTTCCATGTCGGAAACGCCAAGCCGCTTCTTTATGTCGTCGGCGTTTACATACGTGCCGGCAATCGGGACGCCCGCTGTGATTGTACTCTTGCCGGAGCCATTGGGACCGGCAAACGCAAGCACAACCGGGCGCGGGTGGTCACTGCTTTTCATTAATATATTCTCTTCGCCCGTCGGGATAGGCGAGGAAGGTATGATTTTTCATCGCGTCGAATTTGGCTTCCGGTAGACCGAGCGCGCTGCCGCGCTCGCGATCTGCTTTGACTGCTCCTTTCACCGCTGCGTCAAGCTCGTTTTGAGATATGCTCGCAAGTCCGCGCCGGGCTGTCGTGATGGATGGCGTGAAGGGCAACGCCTTATCGCGCTCCATTTGAAAGAGGAACATTGTAATTGCTGTCGTCAGGTTCATTCCAAGCTCCTCGGCGGTCTTCTCCACCCGCGCTTTGAAATCGCTCCCGACACGTATTGTGATTCTTGCGTCATTTACCATTGCACTAACCTCGTTTCATTGCTGGTTACGCCATTATATACATATGGCTCATGATTGTCAACCCATGTGCATACAGAAGTCGTCAAGCGGCGACCCGCATCGGATATAATACAAAGCGAGCCACCTCGAACAGGTGGCTCGCTTTATCGCGCATCGCTGGCACGCCCGAAGGGACTCGAACCCCTGACCTTCTGGTTCGTAGCCAGACACTCTGATCCAACTGAGCTACGGGCGCATATTCTTTTTTCGGCGCGGAGGATATAATACCATACGCGAAAACGAAATGCAAGTGCTTTTTTACGTAATTCCGAAAAACTTTTTTCCGCCCTGCATTGTCGCCTCCGCCAGCGCCTCGATTGTGATGCCGCGCGCCTCGGCAAGTATTGCTGCGATATGGCGCATATTGCGCGAATCGTTGCGGCTGCCGCGGACGGGTACAGGGGCAAGATACGGCGAGTCTGTTTCAAGCATCAGGCGGTCAATGGGGACACCGGCGGCTGTCTCCAGCGCCACGCGCGCGTTTTTGAATGTAATCACACCCGTAAAGGAGAGCATCCAAGCATCGTTTAAGCCCAGCACACGTTCCGCCGCGGCGGCGTCGCCCGAGAAGCAATGGAACACACCGGCGATGCTCTTAAAATCCGATAGAATCTCCATAACCTCCTCAAACGCCTCGCGCTCGTGGATAATAACGGGCTTGGATAGCTCCGCTGCCAGTTCAAGCTGCTCGCGAAAGCGCGCCTTTTGCACCTCCGGCGGGGAAAGATTATAATGGTAATCCAACCCTATCTCCCCGACGGCGAGTGCCTTTGGATGACAAAGCAGCTCGCGCAGCGCCGGGATAGAGTCATCGTCCATTTCGCGCGCGTCGTGCGGATGGACGCCGACAGCGGCGTAGACAAACGGATATTTTTCCGCGATGGAAAGCCCGATGCGGGAGCTTGCAACGCTGCTTCCGGCGTTCAAAATCAACGATACGCCGCTCTCCTGCATGGAAGCAAGCAAGGCGTCGCGGTCGTCGTTGTACCGCTCGTCATCATAGTGCGCGTGGGTGTCAAAAAACATTTTTTCTCCAATCCTCCAAAAAAACACTTGCGCTCGGCAAGCCGATGTGGTAATATAGTCGTCGGCTGATTTTATATCAATCAAAATTTGCTTGCGTAGCTTGCTTGATTATTATTTATTTGGAGCGTGTTTTCTTATGGTCACAGTTGTTATTATCATCGATTTGCTTGTGTGCATTATGCTGACGGCGATGGTCGTCGTTCAATCGGGCAAAACCTCCGGACTTTCCGGAGCCCTTGGCGGCGGCTCCGACACCTTCCTCGCCAAGAACAAGGCGAAAACGCTTGACGCGAAGCTCTCCCGCGGGACAAAATGGGTTGCCGTCGGGTTCATCGTGCTGACCCTGCTGCTCAACATCGTTATAAAATAATCAGCGAAGCGTTTATTAAACCCGCGGGGCGGTCAGATTGCTGACCGCCCCGCATTGTTTTTTCCGTTATACCAGAATTTCGCCCGTTATCTCCGCGCCGAACAGCGCGGCAGCATTAATTTCGTCGTAGTCCACGTGCATAAATGTCGCGTAATCCGGCGAGACGCGGGCAACCACCTCATCAAATATCAGCGCGCGCTCCCCGTCCACACGCACCTGAACAAGCTGCTTGTCGCGCAGTCCGAATTTTTCCGCGTCCTCGGGGGTTAAATGGATATGGCGCTTGGCGATTATAACGCCCTCGTCGATTGTCACCTCGCCCGCGGGACCTGTCAGCGTACAGCCGGGTGAACCGGCAAGGTCGCCGCTTTCGCGTACCGGCGGATTAAAACCGAGCGCGCGCGCGTCCGTGAACGACAGCTCTACCTGATTCGCCTTGCGGCACGGACCCACGATAGAAATTTCGGTTTTGCCCTTCGGTCCCGTCACCGTCAGCTTGTGCGGCGTCGCGAACTGACCGGGTTGGGACAGCCATTTTTTAGCCTCAAGCTCAAAGCCCTTGCCGTACAGCGTATCCAGCGCCTCGCGCGTCACGTGACAGTGCTTCCCCGAGCCTTCAATGATTACCTTGATTCCAGACATAATTTGTTCCTCCAGCTTTCGTAAAAAATATTATGTATTGCAGGGGACAATTTCCCCCTCCGCCGTTTCGACGGACGCCGCGCCCGCCGTAATTTCAAGCGCGCGCTGCCCGAATTCCGCCGCGCGCTGCGGGTCAAAAAGCGCCGACAGCGTAACGCTCTCCGCGTATTCCGCATCTGTGAGGGATCCGCCGCAGGCGGCGATTTCGCTTTTTACCCTCGGCGCGGCGCGGTATGCGCAAACGACCGTAACGCGCGTTTTTGACACGAACAAAACGGGGGAGGAATCCTCCAACGCTGCCTTCGCCGCCGCCGTGTATGCCCGCGACAAGCCGCCCGCACCAAGCAGAACGCCGCCGAAATATCGCGTCACAACACACAGCGCCCCGCGGACGCGCTCACGCCTGAGCAACTCCAGCATCGGCGGTCCGGATGTTCCGGAGGGCTCGCCATCGTCAGAGACACGCTCCGTGCCGTCCGGCAGGATGCAGCACCACGGATTGTGCCTTGCGGCGTGATGTTCTGTGCGGATGCGCTCCAGCTCCGCGCGCGCCTCGTCCATATCGCGGATGCTTAGAACGCGCCCTAAAAACCGTGAACGCTTTTCCGTTATCGCCGACGTCCCGGCGCGCGATGGCGAAAAAAACTCCACAACAAAACAGCTCCCTTCGCAGCCTCCGTGTTGTTGTGGTTTATTGTATCATCACGGCGGGGGTTTTGCAAGAGGGGGGATTTATCGTGTTTTTGTTTTACACGTGCGGCACCCGCCGCGGGCAACGCAACAACTGCGGAATTGCGTTTTTTCGCGCATTTCCCCCAAAAATAAAAATATTCTATAAAATCCGCTTGCATATGCTTTTTCGTTGTGGTAGAATTATTTTGCGAAACCGGTAAAACGGGCCGCGGCGGTCGTGGGGTGCTTGCAACCACCGCACGACGCAAGTAGGGATCACACTTAAAACAGCAGCCTACGAGCACGAGTTCTCGCCACCGCGA